>NZ_SAVA01000016.1:0-59459 GCF_004022465.1 Paenirhodobacter huangdaonensis
TCAGCATGTCGGTGAGCATGTCCCCGAGCCGGGGCCGCAAAGCGTCCTTCTTCAGAAAGAGGCCAACGATGCCACACATGGTCTTCTCCGTTCAGCTTCGGCTTCAGCCGTCACGGATTGACTATCAGGCAATTTATTTTCTTCACAATCTATTTTGCACCTCAGGAAGAAGAATTTCCTCCGGTGCAAGCCGTGCCGGGTTTTTGGGCACGTCCCCCCGCACCCCGCCCCGCACAAGCCAAAATTCCGGGCAGATCCCCCGCCCGGACCCCACCCTCACGCCACCTGCGGATAGGTGATGATCGACAGATACCGCGCCGGAAGCGCGATCAGCTCCTCGGGCCCATGCGGCGCATCCGAATCGAAGAGCAGCGTGTCGCCCGGCTCGAGGCGATAGACCTGTTCGCCATGGCGGTAGTCGACCACGCCCTCGAGCATGTAGAGCATCTCGATCCCCTCGTGCTGGAAGGTCTGGAAGCGGTCGCTCTCGGTCGTCAGCACGATCAGATAGGGTTCGACCACCACGCCCGAATTGTTCGAGCCGATATGGCCGAGCAGGTGATACTGATGCCCCGCACGGGTGCCGGCGCGCTCGATCTCGACCCCCTCGCCCGCCTTCACATGCATGCAGCCGCGCGGCTCCTCATAGCCCGAAAAGAGCTGCACCAGCGGCACCCGCAGCGCATGGGCGAGCGACTGGATCGTGGTCAGCGAGGGCGAGATCACCCCGTTCTCGATCTTCGAGAGCATGCCGACCGACAGCCCGGTCTGCGCGGCCAGATCGGAACCCGTCATCCGCTGCCGCTTGCGCAGCTCGCGCACCTGACGGCCGATCGCCACCTCGAGGTTCTTCTCGCGCGTCTCGCGCACCGCGTGCGGGTTCTGCGACAGCCGCTCTTCGGTTGCAGCGCTCTTTCCGGCCATGCCCAAATTCCTTCCGCAATCCCCGTGTGCCCCGGGCCGGGGCCCGCGACCAATTTCCCTTGCTTTGTCGCGGTTTCGCGGCCCGCTGTCCATGCCCGGCCGGCGCGAAACCGCAAAAGAGCGCCTCAGCCTGCCCCCTCGCCGCAGCCGACGCCGCGCACGATCGCGGCGATGCCCGCCAGCTGATCGGCAAGCGGGCTGGAGCGGCGCCAGACCATGCCGATGGTGCGCCGCGGCCGCGGCTCGGGCAGGCGCGCGATCGAAACCTCGGCCGAGCGGGTCTCGACCGGCACCGCCATCTCGGGGATCAGCGTCACCCCGATCCCCGCCCCCACCATCTGCACCAGCGTGGCAAGCGAGCTGCCTTCCATCAGCGCGCGCGGCGCCGAAGGCGGAATCTTGCAAAAGGACAGCGCCTGATCGCGGAAGCAATGCCCCTCTTCCAGCAGCAAAAGCCGCATCTCGCGCAGTTTCTCGGCGCTTGGTACCGGCTTGCCGGCATCGGCGGGCGGGCGGACGAGGACGAATTCCTCGTCGAACAGCGCCACCTCGTCGAGCGCGGGCTCGGAAACCGGCAGCGCGACGATCGCCGCATCGAGCCGCGCCGCGAGCAGATCGGCAATCAGCTTGCCAGTCACCGCCTCGCGCGGGCGCGGATCGAGGCCCGGGTGGGTCTCGGCCAGGGCATGGATGATGCGCGGCAGCAGATAGGGCGCGACGGTCGGGATCACGCCCAGCCGGAAGCGGCCGGCCAGACTGCCGCGCGCCGCGCGGGCAAGGTCGCCCAGCTCGTCGACCGCGCGCAGGATCTCGCGCGCGCGGGCGGCGAAATCCTCGCCAAGGGCGGTGAGCCGGATCTGCCGCGCCGCGCGCTCGACCAGCGGCGCACCGACGATCTGCTCGAGCTCGCGGATCTGCATCGAGAGCGCCGGCTGGGTGATCGCGCAATCCTCGGCCGCGCGGCCGAAATGGCCCAGCCGCGCCAGCGCCTCGAAATAGCGCAGGTGTTTCATCGTCAGTGGATTCATCAGGTGAACTTATCAATGACGTAAGGAAATGCAATTATCCTTTATCTCACACCTCCGCTAGCCTGCATCCATCGGGGAACCGGACGCAGCGCCGGCCCCTTTCAGATCACGACCCAAGCCTTGGAGGAGACAATGGACGGCAACGAGATGAAGACCGCCGGCAAATGCCCGGTGATGCACGGCGCGATCACCAGCGAGGGCCGCTCGGTGATGGAATGGTGGCCGAATGCCCTCAAGCTCGAGATCCTGCACCAGCACGACAGCAAGACGAACCCGCTGGCGGGCTTCGACTATCGCGAGGCGGTGAAGGGCCTCGACGTCGCGGCACTGAAGCGCGATCTGGCGGCGCTGATGACCGACAGCCAGGACTGGTGGCCGGCCGACTGGGGCCATTACGGCGGGCTGATGATCCGCATGGCCTGGCACGCGGCGGGCAGCTATCGCGCCGCGGACGGGCGCGGCGGCGGCGGCACCGGCAACCAGCGCTTCGCCCCGCTCAACTCCTGGCCCGACAACGTCTCGCTCGACAAGGCGCGCCGGCTGCTCTGGCCGATCAAGCGCAAATACGGCAATGCCGTCAGCTGGGCCGACCTGATCCTGCTGGCCGGCACCGTCGCCTATGAGACGATGGGGCTGAAGACCTTCGGCTTCGGCTTTGGCCGCGCCGACATCTGGGCGCCCGAGATCGACACCTATTGGGGCGCCGAGAAGGAATGGCTGGCGCCCTCGGACGAGCGTTACAGCGACGTCGACAAGCCCGAGACCATGGAGAACCCGCTCGCCGCGGTGCAGATGGGGCTGATCTACGTCAACCCCGAGGGGGTGAACGGCAAGCCCGACCCGCTGAAGACCGCGGCCCAGGTGCGCGAGACCTTCGCCCGCATGGGGATGAACGACGAGGAGACGGCGGCGCTGACCGCGGGCGGGCATACCGTGGGCAAGACCCATGGCAACGGCTCGGCCGCCGCCCTTGGCCCCGATCCCGAAAGCGCCGGCCCCGAGATGCAGGGCCTCGGCTGGGCGAACCCGAACCAGCACGGCAAGGCGGCGAATGCGGTGACCTCGGGGCTCGAGGGCGCCTGGACGACGCATCCCACGGTCTTCGACATGGGGTTCTTCGACATGCTCTTCGGCCATGAGTGGGAGCTGAGCAAATCGCCCGCCGGCGCCTGGCAATGGGAGCCCGTCGCGATCGCGGAAGAGGACAAGCCGCTCGACGCCTCCGACCCCGGCAAGCGCCACAACCCGATGATGACCGACGCCGACATGGCGATGAAGCTCGACCCGGTCTATCGCGCGATCTGTGAGAGGTTCATCGCCGATCCGGCCTATTTCAACGACACCTTCGCGCGCGCCTGGTTCAAGCTGACGCATCGCGACATGGGGCCGAAGGCGCGCTACATCGGGCCCGAGGTGCCGGCCGAGGATCTGATCTGGCAAGACCCGGTGCCGCAGGGCCCGACGGGCTATGACGTGGCGGCGCTGAAGGCGAGGATTGCGGCCTCGGGGCTGAGCACGGCCGAGCTCGTGGCCACCGCCTGGGACAGCGCCCGCACCTTCCGCCAGTCCGACTATCGCGGCGGCGCGAATGGCGCGCGGATCCGGCTCGCGCCGCAGAAGGACTGGGAGGGCAACGAGCCCGCGCGTCTGGCGAAGGTGCTGGCGGTGCTCGAACCGCTGGCCGCGGAAGCCGGTGCAAGCCTGGCCGACACCATCGTCCTTGCCGGCAATGTCGGCGTCGAGACGGCGGCCGCCGCCGCCGGCGTGGCGCTCGATCTGCCGTTCTCGCCCGGCCGGGGCGATGCGACCGGGGCGATGACCGACGCCGAGAGCTTCGCCCCGCTCGAACCGATCCACGACGGCTTCCGCAACTGGCTGAAGAAGGACTATGTCGTCGCCCCCGAGGAGCTGCTGCTCGACCGCGCCCAGCTGATGGGGCTGAGCGCGCCCGAGATGGTGGTGCTGCTCGGCGGGCTGCGGGTCATCGGCGCGAACCACGGCGGATCGGCGCAGGGGGTGCTCACCGACCGGGTCGGCGCGCTGACGCCCGACTTCTTCGTCAACCTGACCGACATGGCGAACACTTGGGTAAAGGCGGGCGAGCATTACGAGATCCGCGACCGCAAGAGCGGCGCGGTGAAATGGACGGCGACGCGGCTCGACCTCGTCTTCGGCTCGAACGCGATCCTGCGCGCCTATGCCGAGCTTTACGCCCAGGACGACAATGCCGGAAAGGTGGTGCATGACTTCGCCGCCGCCTGGACCAAGGTGATGGAGGCCGACCGCTTCGACCTCGCCCGGTGAGAGACACGGACAGGCGCCGCAACCGCGGCGCCCGTCCCCTTGCGCGCCCCTGCCCCCACGCGCCCGAGTCGGCCCGCACCGGCCGCGCGCATCGCCGCACCACCACCCCATCTGCCCGAAATCAATGCAGATCAGGCGCCCGTCCGCTCGCTCCCCCGCAGCGGCACACTTCGCGACCGCTCGCACCCCCTGACGCCCGGGCGCGAAAGCCACAATGACCGCGCCGTGATCGCCGCCCGCACGCTTTCATCTGCACAAGATCGCCGCCCGGAAATATGGTGCGCGCGACGCATCTCAACGCAGATCACAACCATGAACAGACGAACTTTCCTGCAGGGCGCAACCTTCCTCACCGGCGCCCTGATCCTGCCCTCGGCCGCGGCCCTCGCCGCCCCCGACGCGCAGCCCTTCTCCTATGATGCACTGATCGCCCGGGCGCAGAAGATGGCCGGCGGCGCCTATGTGCCGCCGCTGATGCCCGACCCGGCGGTGGTGCAGCAGATCAACTACGCCCGCCACGGCGAGCTGGTCTTCCGCACGCAGAGGGCGCTCTTCTCCGGCCAGCCCGATACCGGCAAGGAACAGGGCTATCCGCTCGAGTTCTTCCCGCTCGGCATGTATGCGCCGAAGCGGGTGCAGATGTTCCTCGTCGAGGCCGGCATGGCGAGCGAGATCCGCTACAGCCCGGATCTCTTCGACATGCCGGCCGACAACCCGGCGCGGCAGCTGCCCTCGGATGCGGGCTTCGCGGGCTTCCGGCTGCAGGAATGGTATCAGACCGAGGACTGGGTGCGGCAGGACTGGGTCGCCTTCCAGGGCGCCTCCTACTTCCGCGCGATCGGGGCCGATGGCCAATACGGGCTTTCCGCCCGCGGCATCGTGCTGAATGCCGCCTCGGCGCTGCCCGAGGAATTCCCCGATTTCCGCGAGTTCTACATCGCGCAGGAACCGGGCTCGACGCCCGACACCCCGGTCACCGTCTGCGCGCTGCTCGACGGGCCGAGCGTCACCGGCGCCTACCGCTTCCGCATGACCCGCGGGCTGGACCGCTCGAAGGGCGTGGTGATGGAGATCGAGGCCAAGGTCTTCCTGCGTGCCGATGTCGAGCGGCTCGGCCTCGTGCCGCTGACCTCGATGTTCTGGTTCGGCGAATACGGCAAGGGCCGGATGCAGGACTGGCGCCCCGAGGTGCACGATTCGGACGGGCTCGCGATGTGGACCGGCGCCGGCGAGCGGATCTGGCGGCCGCTGAACAACCCCGACGAGACCCGGATCTCGGCCTTCGCCGACGAGAACCCGCGCGGCTTCGGCCTGCTGCAGCGCGACCGCACTTTCGACCACTTCCTCGACGGCGTTTTCTACGACCGCCGCCCGAGCCTGTGGGTGGAGCCGATCAAGCCGCTCGGCAAGGGCGCGATCGAGCTGATGGAGATCCCGACCGACGACGAGATCAACGACAACATCGGCGCCTTCTGGGTGCCCGAGGGGCCGGCGCTGAAGGGGGCGAGCTATGACCTGCACTATCGGCTCTACTGGCTGAGCGACGAGCCCTTCCCGGCGACCAACATCGCGCGCACCATTGCCACCCGGATCGGCCGCGGCGGCCAGCCCGGCCATGAGCGGCCGGCGAACGTGCACCATTTCGCGGTCGAGTTCGACCGGCCCTCGGTGATGACGCAGATCCCCTATGGCGTTTTCCCGAAGGTGGTGGCGAGCGCGAGCGCCGGCGCCATCAGCCGCGCTTTCGCCGAGCCGGTGCCGAACGGCAACGTCTGGCGCGGCAACTTCGATCTCGAGGTGTCGCCGGGCACGGTGGTCGACCTGCGGATGTATCTCGAGCTCGACGGCAAGCCGCTGACCGAGACCTGGCTTTATCAGTTCGAGGCGAACTGACGACAGGCGGCCGCCGGCGCGACTATGTCTGGCGGCCGCGACCGGCCTCGGATGGGGACTGGTGGGTGATGAGGGACTCGAACCCCCGACATCCTCGGTGTAAACGAGGCGCTCTACCAACTGAGCTAATCACCCGGCTGCGCCGTTCTTAGAACGACGGCGCGGCGGCATGCAAG
Organism: Paenirhodobacter huangdaonensis; assembly: GCF_004022465.1. NCBI lineage: Bacteria > Pseudomonadati > Pseudomonadota > Alphaproteobacteria > Rhodobacterales > Paenirhodobacter > Paenirhodobacter huangdaonensis. The sequence continues at coordinate 6,326 of NZ_SAVA01000016.1, forward strand.
CCCTGCCCCGTGATCGGCGCCCGGCGTCAAACCTTCTGGAAACGCCCGCCCGAAAAACCAAACCCCCGGGGGCTTGCGCCCCCGGGGGTTTAGAATGGTGCGGTTGAAAAGACTCGAACTTTCACGGGAGTTACCCCACAGCGACCTCAACGCTGCGCGTCTACCAATTCCGCCACAACCGCACGTTCTGGCTTGGTGGAGAGGCATTTAGCGGAGCCCGCCGGGAATGAAAAGCGGAAAATTTCGCTTCCCCGCATTTCTTTGCGAAAAAAACGCGACGGTCTGCGCGCCACCCCGCAAACCCCCAATGTTCCTTGGAAAATTCCGTTTCAGGGCGACATGAGGGCAGCCCGCGGGCCACCGCGCCGCGCCGGGGCCTGCCCCGCCGCCGTGCCCGTGCCCGTGCCCGTGCCTGCACCGCGAATCCGTCCCGCCTCGCGCGGATCATTCCCGGGCCCCGCCCGCGTGCCGGTGCCGCCGGTGAATCCCCTTGAGACAAGGGGCGTCTTCCCCTACCTCGGGGACAGCCGCAGGAGGTGCCGATGCCCGAATGGATCCAGTCCGACCGTCTCGTCCCCTATGAGGAGGCGCTCGCCTTCATGGAGGACCGCGTGGCCAAGATCGCCCGCGGCGAGGCGGACGAGGCGATCTGGCTGCTCGAGCATCCGCCGCTCTACACCGCCGGCACCTCGGCCCGGCGCGAGGATCTGGTCGAGCCGGACCGTTTCCCGGTCCATGCGGCCGGGCGCGGCGGGCAATACACCTATCACGGCCCCGGCCAGCGGGTGGTCTATGTCATGCTCGACCTGAACCGGCGCGGCCGTGACGTGCGCTGCTTCGTGCGCGATCTCGAACGCTGGGTGATCGCGGCGCTGGCCGAGTTCAACGTGACCGGCGAGATCCGCCCGGGCCGGGTCGGGGTCTGGGTCAGCCGCCCCGACCGGCCGCGCGGGCCCGATGGCGCCATGGCCGAGGACAAGATCGCCGCGATCGGGGTGAAGCTGCGCCGCTGGGTCAGCTTCCACGGCATCTCGATCAACGTCGAGCCGGATCTGAGCCATTTTTCGGGAATCGTGCCCTGCGGGATTCGCGATCACGGCGTGACCTCGCTCGTCGACCTCGGCCTGCCGGTGGCAATGGCCGATCTCGACGCCGCGCTGCACAAGACTTTCGTCGCAATTTTCGACACCCCGCGGGTTTCATGCGAAGAATTGAATAACGCGACCATTTGACCCGTGGTATTGAGGGGGACCGGCTGCCTAAGAGCAGCCAGCCCGGCCGGACCCCGGGCCGAGACAAGAACCAAGGAACCCGCGATGAAGCTCAGCCTCTACGTCACTCTCGCCGCCGTCGCCTTCGCCGCCCCGTCCTTCGCGGACGATGTCGAAGCCGGTGCCAAGCTCTTCACCAAGTGCAAGGCCTGCCACTCGATCGTTGCCGATGACGGCACCGCGATCGTCAAGGGCGGCAAGGTCGGCCCGAACCTTTACGGCGTTGTGGGCCGCCCGGCCGCGAGCTATCCCGACTTCAACTACGGCGACGGCATCAAGGGCGCCGCGGCCGCCGGCCTTGTCTGGGACGAGGCGCTGATCGCCGAATATGTCGTCGATCCGACCAAGTTCATCGACAGCCACGGCGGCACCGGCGCCTCGAAGATGACCTTCAAGCTGCCGAAGGGCGGCGAGCAGGTCGCAGCCTACCTGGCCTCGGTCAAGAAGTAAGATCGGGATCTTCCCGACGGGGCCCGGGCGGCGCGATCCGCCCGGGCCTTTGCCTGCGCGCCCCCTGCCCCCCGCGCAGCTGCGACATTTTTTCGCATCCCCTCTCTCGAAATCGTTGCCCGGCGCGAAATTGCACCCTAGGCTCCCCTCATGCGGCACAAACGGGAGGGGAGACCCGGCCGCAGCACAGGGAGGAAATACATGGCGGACGCAGCCCTTCACGGCGGTGCGCATGACAGCCGCGGCTTCTTCACGCGCTGGTTCATGTCCACCAATCACAAGGACATCGGGGTTCTCTACCTGATCACCGCAGCCTTTGTCGGGCTGATCTCGGTCGGCTTCACGGTCTACATGCGGCTCGAGCTGATGAACCCCGGCGTGCAATACATGTGCGAGGAAGGGGCGCGGCTGATCGCCGACCCGAGCCAGCCCTGCACGCCGAACGGCCATCTGTGGAACGTGATGATCACCTATCACGGCGTGCTGATGATGTTCTTCGTGGTGATTCCGGCGCTCTTCGGCGGCTTCGGCAACTACTTCATGCCGCTGCACATCGGCGCGCCGGACATGGCCTTCCCGCGGCTGAACAACCTCAGCTACTGGCTTTATGTCGCGGGCGTCGCGCTCGGCATCGCCTCGTTCTTCGCCCCGGGCGGCGGCGGGCAGACCGGCGCGGGGGTGGGCTGGGTGCTCTATCCGCCGCTGTCGACCTCGGAAGGCGGCTATTCGATGGATCTGGCGATCTTTGCCGTCCATGTCTCGGGGGCAAGCTCGATCCTCGGCGCGATCAACATCATCACCACCTTCCTCAACATGCGCGCGCCGGGCATGACGCTGCACAAGGTGCCGCTTTTCGCCTGGTCGGTCTTCGTCACCGCCTGGCTGATCCTGCTCAGCCTGCCGGTGCTTGCCGGTGCCATCACCATGCTGCTGATGGACCGCAACTTCGGCACCACCTTCTTCAACCCCGCGGGCGGCGGTGACCCGATCCTTTACCAGCACATCCTGTGGTTCTTCGGCCACCCCGAGGTCTACATCATCATCCTGCCGGGCTTCGGCATCATCAGCCACGTCATCGCCACCTTCGCGCGCAAGCCGATCTTCGGCTATCTGCCGATGGTCTATGCGATGGTGGCGATCGGGGTCCTGGGCTTCGTCGTCTGGGCGCACCACATGTACACCGTCGGCCTCAGCCTGACGCAGCAGAGCTATTTCATGCTGGCGACCATGGTGATCGCGGTGCCCACGGGCGTAAAGGTGTTCAGCTGGATCGCCACGATGTGGGGCGGCTCGATCGAGTTCAAGACGCCGATGCTCTGGGCCTTCGGCTTCCTGTTCCTGTTCACCATCGGCGGCGTGACCGGCGTGGTGCTGAGCCAGGCGCCGCTCGACCGGGTCTATCACGACACCTACTATGTCGTGGCGCATTTCCACTATGTGATGAGCCTCGGCGCGGTCTTCGCGATCTTCGCCGGCATCTATTTCTGGATCGGCAAGATGTCGGGGCGGCAATACCCCGAATGGGCGGGCAAGCTGCATTTCTGGATGATGTTCATCGGCTCGAACCTGATCTTCTTCCCGCAGCACTTCCTTGGCCGGCAGGGCATGCCGCGGCGCTACATCGACTACCCCGAGGCCTTCGCCACCTGGAACAAGGTCTCCTCGATCGGCGCCTTCATCAGCTTCGCCTCGTTCCTGCTGTTCTTCGGGATCATGGCCTGGACGCTGCTCGCCGGACGGCGCGTGGCGAAGGCGAATTACTGGAACGAATACGCCGACACGCTCGAATGGACGCTGCCGAGCCCGCCGCCCGAGCACACCTTCGAGCAACTGCCGAAGCGCGAGGACTGGGACCACGTCCACAGACACTGAGGCTTTGACACGGAAAAGAGAAAGGCACCGGCAGCCCCGGGGCCTTTTGCCATCTGGCGGGAAAAACATGTCGGAGAGCGGACATTCGCGCCGCTTCGGCGGAACGATGACCCGGACGGGCACCATTTTCGCAGCTGATCGTTCCGCATCGCGCCGGTGCGCCGAACCCGGTTCCGGCGCCCCGGCCCGGCCGCGTGCCGTGGTCCTTATTTGCCGCGCATGGTGGACTTGGTCCCTGCCCCGCCCCAGATTCCAGTGCAGGAACGAAAGGACCGCGATGTTTGCGATGATTCCCCATGACTGGATCGCCGGCCTTGCCGGCGGGCTGATGATCGGTGCCTCGGCGGCACTGCTGCTGCTTGGCAACGGCCGCATCCTCGGCGCAAGCGGCATCCTCGGCACGCTGCTGGCGGGCGAGGATCCGGCGCGCGAGCGGCTTGCCTTCGTCGCGGCGCTGATCGCGGCGCCGGCGCTTGCCGCCCTCGCCTTCGGCGCGCCGGCTTTCGGTCAGTCGCGCGACCTGCCGCTCGTGGTGCTGGCGGGGCTGCTGGTCGGCATCGGCACGCGGATGGCGAACGGCTGCACCTCGGGTCATGGCGTCGTCGGCATGGCGCGCTTCGCGCCGCGCTCGATCGTCGCCACCCTCGTCTATCTGGGCGCCGGTTTCGTCACCCTGTTCCTTGTCCGCCATCTGCTCGGAGCGATCTGATGCGTCTCGTGATTTCCGCCCTTTCGGGCGCCCTCTTCGGCCTTGGGCTGCTGGTCTCGGGGATGACCGATCCGGCGAAGGTGCAGGGCTTTCTCGACCTCGCCGGCGCCTGGGACCCGACGCTGATCTTCGTGCTTGGCGGCGCGGTGCTGCCGATGGTGCTTGCCTGGCGCATCGCCGCGCGCGCCCGCCGCTCGCTTTCAGGTGCGGCCTTCCCGCCGGCCCCGGCCCCGCGCATCGACGCGCGCCTCGTCGCGGGCTCGGTCCTCTTCGGCGCGGGCTGGGCGCTGGCGGGCTTCTGCCCCGGCCCGGCGCTTGCCTCGCTCGGCTGGAGCGGGGTCACCGGCCTCTCCTTCACCCTCGCGATGGCCGGCGGCATGATCGTGCACGCCCGCCTCGCCGCCCGGCGCAGCCTGCAACCGGCCTGATCCTCCCCCGGGGGCCTTGCAGGCTTGCCGCATCGCGCCCTCCCGCCTAGGCTGGAGGGCGCGATCGTATGAGGCACCCAATGCCCTACCGCTGGTCAGGTTCCGCGCCCGAGGTCAGGCTCTTGCTCTGGCCCCATCGCTCGCTGCCGCCCGCGGGCTTCGTCACCTTCATCTCGATCACCGCCGCATTGCTCAGCCTGCCGCTGCTCGCCGCGCTCGGCTCGCCGGTGCTCTGGGGCCTGCTGCCCTTCATCGGCGCCACGCTCTGGGCGCTCTGGGTCGCGCTTGGCCGGTCGTGGCGGGCCGGCGAAATCGTCGAGCGGCTGGAGCTGAGCCCCGACCGCATCACCCTCACGCGGCTTGCGCGCGATGCGGCGCCGCGCGAATGGCAGGCGAACCCGTGGTGGGTGCACCCCCGCCTGCACCCGAGCGGCGGGCCGGTCGCCGATTACCTGACCCTTGCCGGCGGCCCGCGCGAGGTCGAGCTCGGCGCCTTCCTCACCCCCGCCGAGCGCCGCACGCTCCATGCCGAGCTGAGCGCCCGGCTCGACGCGCTACGCGCCGCCGCGGGGCCCGGCGCAACCATGGATTGATGATATTCCGTGCAGATCGCCCGCCCTTGCGGCACCCTAGGGGTATACCCCGATACCCCGGCAGATCATGATCCAATAGGACAAAACATCGCACCACGCATTTCAGGGACAGGACAGGGAGGTCCAGCCATGCACGCCCGTCGCCAGACGCTTGCCGGCCTGACGCTGCTGCTCGCCGCGAGCACAGCCCAGGCCGGAGACGACATCACCACCTTGATCACCGAGGGCACCGACACCGTTCCGGCCTGCGCCACCTGCCACGGCGAGACCGGGCTCGGCAGTGCCGACGTCGGCGCGCCGATGATCGCCGGCATGGACGCGGGCTTTCTCGCCGGCGCGCTGCGCGGCTTTGCCGCCGGCACCCGGCGCGGCGACACGATGTCGGGCATCGCCCCCGAGCTGAGCGAAGCGCAGATCGACGCGCTTGCCGCGCATTTCGCCGCGCTTTCGCCCGAAAAGCAGGACTGGCCGCTGCCCGAGACCGACACGCCCGCCGATGTCGCCCGCGGCGAGGCGATCTTCCGCAATGGCGCCTGGGATGCGGGCGTGCCCGCCTGCGCGAGCTGCCACGGCCAGAACGGCGAGGGCCAGAACGCCACCTTCCCGCGCATCGCCGGGCAGGAACCCGCCTATGTGATGACCCGGCTCGAGCAGCTGGCCGAGGACCCGCAGCCCTCGGATGACAGCACCGTGGCGCTGATGGCCTCGGTCGCGCGCAAGCTCACGCCCGAGGACCGCGCCGCGCTCGCGGCCTTCGTCGCCACGCTCGACCCGAGTGCGGGCCATGTCACCGGCTACACCGCGGCGAACCTCGCCTGGGACGTGCCGAAGATGAAGGCCTCGCCGCTCGCCGACGCCATCGACTGGACCGCCGCGCAGACCGCCTATGAGAAGCAGCAAAAGCGGATCAACAACCCGAAGGTCTATACCCACACCCCGCCCTCGGTCGACAAGATCCCCGAAGGGCCCGAGGGCGAGATGATCCGCTTCGGCCGCGACATCTTCATCAACACCCAGCAGCTGCGCGGCACCTATGTCGGCAACGACCTCGCCTGCACCAACTGCCACCTGAACGCCGGCGCCAAGGCCGATGCCGCACCGATCTGGGCGACCACCGTCGACTTCCCGCAGTATCGTTCGAAGAACCTGCATGTGAACACGCTCTACGAGCGTCTTGCCGGCTGCTTCACCTATTCGATGAACGGCACCGCGCCGGCGCCGAACAGCAAGGTGATGGTCGCGCTCGAGACCTACATGAAGTGGCTCGCGACCGGCATCCCCTCGGACGCGATCGTCGAGCCGCGCGGCTATATCTATCTGCCGGTGCCCGAGCAGAAACCCGATTACGCCCGCGGCGAGGCCGTCTACGAGGCGCGCTGCGCCGCCTGCCACGGCAGCGACGGCGCCGGGGTGAAGAACGGCGATCACGTCGCCTTCCCGCCGCTGTGGGGCGAAAACTCGTTCAACTGGGGCGCGGGGATGCACGACCTTGAAAAGGCCGCGGGCTTCATCAAGCACAACATGCCGCTCGGCAATGCCGATCTCAGCGATACCGACGCCTGGGACGTGGCGCTCTACATCGACAGCCACCAGCGGCCGCAGGACCCGCGCTGGCTCGGCTCGGTCGCGGACACGCGCCGCTTCTTCCAGCGCGGCTCGAACACCTACGGGCTGACGACGCCGGCGGGCAAGATGGGCGACATTGGCGCGCCGCTGCCGAAGCCCGCAGGGCTGAGCGCGGCGGAAAGCGTCTCGCCGAAGCTGACCGACGTCGCGCGCGCGCAGATCGCGGCCGAGGGCGCGGCGAACTGAGCGCCGGCACCGCGAAAACGACGAAGGGGGCGGCCTGACCGCCCCCTTTTTTCATGCGCCCCGGGGGCTCAGTCCGCCCCGACCTCGATCGGCGGCGGCAGCACCCAGGGGCCGCGCGCCGGCGCCACGCCGACCCGCAGCGGGCAGCCGTAGACGCGCGACAGCAGCTCGTCGCGCAGCACCGCCTCGGGCGGGCCCGCCGCCTCGATCCGCCCCGCCGCCATCAGCACGATCCGGTCGGCAACGCGGGCCGCAAGGTTCAGATCATGCAGCACCGCGACGACACCGCCGCCGCCCCGCGCAAAGCGGCGCAGGATCGCCATCACCTCGAGCTGATGGCCGATGTCGAGGCTGGCCACCGGCTCGTCGAGCAAGAGCCAGCGCGGCCCGGCATGGCCCGAGGGGTGCCAGACCTGCGCCCGCACCCGCGCCAGATGCGCCCGCGCCTGCTGCCCGCCCGACAGCTCCTGAATCGGCCGGTGGGCAAGGGCGGAAAGCCCGACCTCGGCCAGCGCCGCGGCGACGATCTCCTCGCCCGCCTCGATCCCCGCTTGCAGGCCAAGGCGCACCACCTCGGCCACGGTGAAGGGGAAGGCGACGGTGCTCGCCTGCTCCATCACGCCGCGCAGCGCGGCAAGCCGCCAGGGCGCAGTCTGCGCCACCTCGTGGCCGGCAAGGCGCACCGAGCCGGCATAGGCAATCTCGCCCGAGACCGCGCGCAGAAGCGTCGACTTGCCCGAGCCGTTCGGGCCGAGGATCACCGTCACCTCGCCCGGCGCGGCATTCAGGTCGATGCCTGCCAGCACCTCGGCCCGGCCAAGGCGCACGTTGAGATCGGCGATGCGCAGCATGTCACAGCCCCCCGAAGCCGCGCCGGCGCAGCAGGATCCACAGGAAAACCGGCGCGCCGAGAACCGCGGTGACGATGCCGATCGGCAGCTCGGCCGGCACCACGACGCGGCGCGCGACGAGATCGGCCAGCACCAGCAGCGCCGCGCCCAGCAGCGCCGCATCGACGAGCAGCCGGCGATGGCCGGGTCCGGCCAGCAGCCGCAGCAGATGCGGCACGACGATGCCGACGAAGCCGATGCCCCCCGCGAGCGCGACCGAGGCGCCCGCAAGCGCCGCAACGACCAGCACGCTGTGCCGCTTCAGCCGCTCGATATCCGTGCCCATATGCGCCGCCGCCGCCTCGCCAAGCGCCAGCGCACCGAGCCCGCGCGCAAGCCGCGGCGCCAGCACCAGCGCCGGCGCGATCAGCGCCGCCCCGGCAATGAGCCGCAGCCAGCTTGCCCCGGCCAGCGAGCCCATGCCCCAGAAGGTCAGGTCGCGCAATTGCCGGTCATCGGCGAGATAGGTCAGGACCCCGGTCAGCGCGCCGGCCATCGCGGCCAGCGCAATGCCCGCGAGCAGCAGCACCGCGACCGAGGTCCGCCCGCCGCGGCTGGCCACGCGGTAAAGCAGCAGCGTCGCGCCCCAGGCGCCGAGAAAGGCCGCGACCGGCACGAGGTATTGCCCGAAGGTCGCGACCAGCGCCCCGGGCAAAAGCCCGCCCAGAACGATCGCCGCCACCGCGCCAAGCCCGGCCCCCGCGCTGACCCCGACGATGCCCGGATCGGCAAGCGGGTTGCGGAAGAGCCCCTGCATCACCGCACCCGCCACGGCAAGCCCGGCGCCGACGAGGATCCCCATCGCCAGCCGCGGCAGGCGGATGTCGAGCAGCACCACCTTGTCGCGCGCCGCGATCCCCTGCCCCGAGAGCAGATCGCCCAGCACGCCGTGCAGCGACACGCCGGCGGCGCCGCTGCCCACCGACACGAGCGCCGCGGCGAGCAGCAGCGCCACCAGCCACGGCCGCAGCCGCGCCGCCCGCGGCTGCCCCGGCCGCGGCAGGTCGAGCGCCATCACCATCTCAGTCGCCCTCCGCCGGGGGATACAGCGCCGCATGCAGGGCCTCGACCGCCTCGGGGGTGCGCGGGCCAAAGCCCAAAAGCAGCATGCCGTCCATCCGGATCACCGCGCCCGCCCGCGCTGCAGGCGTCGCGCCAAGGGCCGGATGCGCCCGCACATCGGCATCGGTGACCGCCAGATCGCCCTCGCGGTCCATCATCACGATCACATCGGGCGCGGCCGCGAGCACCGCCTCGTCGGTCATCTGCTTGTAGCCCGAGACCCCGGTCGCGGCGTTCTCGGCCCCGGCGAGGCGCAGGATCGCATCGGCCGAGGAGCCCTCGCCCCCCGCCATCACCCGCCCGCCCTGGATCGCCAGCACGAAAAGCACGCGCTTGCGCTGCCCGACCTCGGCCGCGGCACGTTCCGCCGCCGCCATCCGGGCGCGGAAGCTGCTGGCCAGCTCGGCCGCCGCCGCCTCGCGGCCGAGCGCCTGGCCCACGACCGCGATCTTCTCGAGCACCCCTTCGGGCGAGGCATCGCCCGGCAGGGTCACGAAGTCGACGCCGGCGGCGCGCAACACCTCGATCGCCTCGGGCGGCCCCGCCGTCGCCTCGGCGAGGATCAGGTCAGGGCCAAGCGCCAGCACCCCTTCCGGCGACAGCGCGCGAACATAGCCCACATCGGGCAGCGCGGTGACCGAGGGCGGATAGTCCGAGGTGCTGTCGCGCGCCACCAGCCGGTCTTGCGCGCCAAGCGCCACGACGATCTCGGTCACCGCGCCGCCAAGGCTGACCACCCGTTCGGGCGGGGCGGCCAGTGCCGGCGCGGCGAGCAGCACCGCGGCCAGAGCCGCGGCAAGGCGCGCGCCGATCATTGCGCCGCCCCCTTGCGCGGCAGCCCGGCGAGCGTCGCGTTGAAGGCGTCGATGCCGCCATGCTTGCGCGAGCCGAAGATCTGCAGGATCAGCCCGCCGTCGGCGTCGAAGGCCTCGAGGCTCAGCGCCGGGCCGTTGTTCGTCGGCTTGTCGACCAGCCAGACCTCGGCGATGTGGTCGCCGCGCAGATGCAGGTTGAAGCGCGGATCGAGCACGTTGATCCAGGGCCCCATCGGGGTGACAGTCTCGATCGTGCCACTGTGGATCTCGATGCAGCCCTGATTGCCGACGAAGATCATCAGCGGCGTCTGCGACGCGGCGACGCGGTCGAGCAGCAGCCCCACCGACTCGGTCGCCATCGCCGCGGCGAAGGGTTCCCCCGCATGGCGATAGGCGCCCAGCCGGTTGAACTTGAGCTTCGAGACGAGGCGCAGGAACTGATGCGTGTCAGTCATCTTCGCCCATTCGGCGCGCAGCATCTCGACGCGGGCGGCATCGCCCTTCGGCGCCTCGGTCAGCGTGCGGGGCTCGAGCGCCAGACGGTCGGACTGGTCCTCAAGCCGCAGCGCCCCGACCAGCCGGGCAAAGGCCGCGACGTCGGATGCGGGCTTGAGATGCACCTTGTGCACGGCATCGCCCGCCGCATCGAAGACCTGGATCGAGCGGCTGTCGCCGTCTTCCAGCGCGAAGGCATGGAGCCAGTGCTTGCCGAAGAATCGCATGTCGATCTCGTCACCCAGAACCATCTGCGCATGCGCGCCCGAGTGGTATTTCTCGTAGGTGCCGCGCCGCTCGATCACGCAGCTCTCGTTGCGGGTCAGCGCCATCACGTCGCCCAGCGTGCACACCAGCGGGATCAGCTGATCGGGATGGGCGGCGATCCGGGTCGCGCCATGGCCGACCTGTGCGGCCACCAGCTCGGCCTCGGCAAGGCCGTGGCGGGCGGCGAAATCGCGCGCCCGCAGTTTCGGCTCCTCGGCGCGCAGGGCGCGGATGCGATCGCTCGTCAGGGGATGGGTCAGGGTGCCGTCAGCGGCCATGGCGTTCCTCTTGTCGATGGAGGCGCGGATCTGGCGGGAGGCAGGGCCTCGGCTGGGCGCGATGAGATGTCGGAAGACATACTTGACTAATTCACTCGGATTCCTTAAGGCCCGTCGCCAGAGAGATCAAGCCAGATTCTGCACCGCCAGCTTCGTGCCAGCCCCCCGCAGAGACACAAAGGGGACACCATGGCACGCTTGCCTTCCGCCCGTCGCGGGCACCTTCTGCTCACCGTCACCACTGCGGCGCTGATTGCCGCCCAGCCCGGCGCCCTTGCGGCGCAGGAGGCGGAAAGCGCCTTCACCCTGCTCGGCCGGCTGGTCTTCGGCTGGGGCACGCCGAAAGTGGCGATCGACACGCCGCAGGCGGTGACCGTGCTCGATCAGCAAGACCTCGACCGCGAGCAGCCGCGCAGCATCGGCGATCTTTTCGCCAATGTGCCGGGCGTGCAGGCGGCGGGCGCCTCGGCGCGCGCCCTTGGTCAGGCCTTCAACATCCGCGGCATCGGCAATGCCGAGCAGACCTCGAGCCAGAACCGCATCATCGTCACCGTCGACGGCGCGGTGAAGTTCTTCGAGCAGTATCGCACCGGCTCGTTCTTCGGCGACCCCGAGCTTTACAAGCGTGTCGAGGTGCTGCGCGGCCCGGCGTCCTCGACCCTCTACGGCTCGGGCGCGATCGGCGGCGTGGTGAACTTCACCACCAAGGACGCCACCGATTTCATCCCCGAGGGCCAGACCGGCGCGCTGCGCTTCAAGGGCAGCTATGACAGCAACGGCGACGGCACCGTCGGCACGGTGACGCTGGCGCAGAAGCTCGGTGCGAACGCCGACCTGCTCGCCAGCTTCTCGACCGGCTCCTCGGGCGACATGGAGGACGGCGACGGCAAGACCATCCAGGCGACGGCGGGCGAGCGCTGGTCGGGGCTGATCAAGGGCAACTACCACTTCGGCGAGGCGGGGGACCAGCGCCTGACCTTCAGCCTGTCGCGCACCGACAGCGACCTCGACAAGGCCGCTGTGGCGCAGACCGGCGGATCGGTGGCAAGCTATTTCGGCACCTCGGACCTGCACGCGATCGACGACACCGTGACGCTTGCCTATGCGCACGAGGGCGCGGGCAATCCGTGGCTGAACCTGAACGCGACGCTGAGCTATTCGAAGACCTCGACCGAGCGCGACAACTTCTCGCTCGGCGGCTATTGCTCGCCCGGCAGCTATCAGGTGCTGTGCCCGAACACCGCCAGCTACGAGACCACCGCCCTCAAGCTCGAGAACACCGTCGAGATGAGCCGTGGCGCCTGGGAGAATTACGTCACCTTCGGCGCGCAGCTCTCGCACCAGAACCGCTTCGCCACCTCCTCGCTCGGCGCGCTGGCCTTCCACCCGGGCGGTAGCGAGGACAAGCTCGGCCTCTACGTGCAGGGCGAATTCGTCTGGAAGGACCGGCTGACGATCACCCCGGGCCTGCGCGCCGATCGCAGCTGGCTGAGCCCCGACAGCGCGGCCGCGGCCGCCGGCGGCACCGATCAGAGCGGCACCGCCGTGTCGCCGAAGATCGCCGCGCTTTACGAGCTGAACGACAACTGGGGCGTCTTCGGCTCGGTCGCCCGCACCGAGCGGATGCCGACGCTTGACGAGCTTTACCAGAGCGACGGCCGCGGCGCCGCCGGCCGCACGCCGAGCCTCAACCTGAACAAGGAAAAGGCGACCACGATCGAGGCCGGCCTGACCTATCAGACCCAGGGCCTGCTCAGCGAAGGCGACAGCCTGACCGCGAAGGCGACGCTCTTCCACAACGACCTCACCGACCTGATCGCGGCGAATCCCTCGAACTCGGTCAATGTGCCCTATTTCCACAACATCGACTCGGCGAAGATCTGGGGCGGCGAGATCGAGGCCGCCTATGAGGCCGAACGCTGGTTCAGCCAGCTCGCCTATTCGAAGGTGAAGTCAAAGGACGACGCGACCGGCAAGACCCTGACCGACACGCCGGCCGAGAACATCGCGCTGACGCTCGGCACCAAGTTCCCCGATCAGGGCCTCCGCGCCGGCTGGCGGGTGCAGGGCTTCTCGGGCATCACCACCGCCTCGAGCACGACCTCGGGCACCGGCTATGCGGTGCATGACCTCTTCGTCACCTGGGCACCGCAGGACGGCGCGCTCAAGGGGCTCGAGGTCAACCTCGCCGTCGAGAACGTCTTCGACCGCGCCTATCGCAACAACCTGTCGCTCGACAATGCGCCCGGGCGCAACGTCAAGCTGTCGCTGGCGAAGGCGATCACGTGGTGAGGGCGGCGCTTCTGGCGGCCTGTTGCGCGGCGGCGACCCCGCTTGCCGCGCAGCAGGCCCCCCGGCTCGGGCTGACGCTGGCCGGTGCGGCGCCCGAGGGCGCGGCCTGCCGGCTGAGCTTTCTGGCCGAGAACCGGCTCGGCGCCGATCTTTCGGCGCTGGTGCTGGAGGCGGTGGTGTTCACCAGGGCGGGCGAGGTCGAGCGGCTGATGCTGCTCGATTTCCGCGATCTGCCGGCGGGCAAGCCGCGGCTGCGGCAATTCGATCTGGCCGGCACCGACTGCGGCACGATCGGCCAGGTTCTGATCAACGGCGCGACGCGCTGCGAGGGCGTGGCGGAGGGGGCCTGCATCGGCGCCCTCGCCCCCGCCTCGCGCGTTGACGGCATGGAGGTGACGGGATGAGCGGATGGTTCGCGGCGGCGCAGGCGGCGCTTGCCGATTTCGTGGCCCTCGGGGGCTGGGTGGTGGCGCTGTTGCTGGCGATCTCGGTGATCGCCGGGGCGGCGGTGCTGTGGAAGCTGTGGGACCTTGCCGCGCTGCGGGTCGGCCCGCATCCGGCGCTTGCCGCGGCGCTCGCCGACTGGCAGGCGGGCCAGCGCGGCGCTGCCATGGCGCGGCTTGCCGCGGGGCGCAGCGCGCTGGAGCGGCTCGCAGCGCGCACGATGGCCGCGGGCGCGCCCGAGGCCCTGCGCCCCCGTCTTCAGGCCGAGACCGAGGCCCATGCCGCGCGCGCCGAGGCCGGGCTGCGCCTGCTTGACGCGATCGCGCAGACGGCGCCGCTTCTGGGCCTGTTCGGTACGGTTCTGGGAATGATCGAGGCGTTCCAGACCCTGCAGGCGGGCGGCGCCTCGGTCGATCCGTCGCAGCTTGCCGGCGGGATCTGGGTCGCGCTGCTGACCACGGCGATGGGGCTGGGCATCGCGATGCCGGTGTCGCTGTTTCTCAGCTGGACCGAAAGCCGCATCGCGCGCGAGGCGCAGGGTGCGGCGCTGATGGTCGAGATGCTGTGCGGCCCGGCGCTGCCCGAAGCGCCCGAGACCGCCTCCCGCCCGCTCATTCCCGTGCAGGGCTGAGCCATGGCCATGCGTCCCCGCCGCCGCCGCCCGCTGTCGATGACCTCGCTGATCGACGTCATCTTCCTGCTGCTGATGTTCTTCATGCTCGCCACCACCTTCACCCGCACCACCGAGCTGCCGCTTGCAACCGGCGCGGCGGGGGCGGCCACGACGGACGCGCGGCCGCTGCTGGTGCGGCTCAGCGAGGACGGGCTCAGCCTGAACGGCCGCGCCCTCGGCGCCGACGCGCTGCCCGAGGCGCTGGCCGGGCAGAGCGCGCCCCGCCTTCTGGTGGCGCTGGCCCCGGGCGTCAGCAGCCAGCGGCTCGCCGATCTTCTCGCCACCCTGCGCCGCGTGCCGGGCGCCCGGGTGCAGGTGCTGGGCTAGACCGATGCGCCGCTTCGCCCGCCGCCGCTCGGAGCCGACGATCGCGCTGATCAACGTGGTCTTCCTGCTGCTGACCTTCTTTCTGGTCGCCGGCGCGATCGGCGCCCGCCCGCCCGCCGGGCTGCGGCTGGCGCGGCTGGCAGACGGCGCCCCCGCCCCGATGCGCGGCACCGTCGCGCTTGATGCTGCGGGCACGGCCCTCTGGCCCGAGGGGGTGGCGGATGCGGCGGGCTTCATCGCCACCCTGCCCGCCGACACCGCCGGCACCGCGCGGATCCTGCCCGACCGTGCCGCGCCGGCGGCCGCGCTGGTGGCGCTTGCCCGCACGCTGCAGGCCGCCGGGGCGCAGGAGGTGCGCATTCTCGCCGAACGGGAGGGGGAAGAATGACCCGCAGAACGATCCTCGGCCGTTCCGTGGCGCTTGGCGCGCTGCTGGTTTCGGGCGCGGTCCACGCGCTGGTGCTGGCCGGCGCCGCGCCGGGCCTGAGCGAGGCCCCGCCCGGCGGCGGCGGTGGCACCGAGATCGCCCTTCTCGGCAATGGTTTCGCCGATCTCGCGCAGGGCACGCTCGCCCCGGTGGCGCCGGCCGAGGTGGCCGAGGCGGCACCGCCGGTCGAACCGGCGGCCGCCCTTGCAGCGGTGGCCGAGGCACTCGACCTGGTGGTGCCGGCCGCGCAGGCCCCGGTGCCGGCGCCCGAGCCCCTGACCGCCCGGCCCGATCCCGCCCCCCGGCCGCAGGCGAAACCTGCGCAGAAACCGAAGCCCACCCCGAAAGCCGCCGAGACGCCGCGCAAGACCGCCGCCGCGCCGCAAAAGGCACAGGCCCGCGGCAACGCTGATCGCGATACCCGCCGCGGCGCCGCGCAGGGCAGCGAGGCGGGCCGCGGCACGCAGGCGCAGGGCGCGGCCGGCGGGGGCGGCGCCGGTGCCGCCCCCACGCCCGCGCGCTATGCCGCCGCGGTGATCCGCCAGATCCGCGCCGTGCCGCAGCAGCGCGGCTCGGGCCGCGGCACGGCGCTGGTGGGCTTCGAGATCGGGCCGCGCGGCGGGCTGGCGCGGGTGACGATCCTGCGCAGCTCGGGCTCGGCGCCGCTCGATGCCGCGGCGCTCGACCACATCCGCCGCGCCGCCCCCTTCCCGCCGCCGCCCGAGACGCCGGCGCGCTTCTCCTTCGAGTTCAGCGCCCGCGGCTAGAGCGCGGCAAGCCGGCGCCGCAGCACCGCGGCGAAGGCCGTCGTCTTGTGCTGGCGGAAGGCCGTGGGCAGGGTCAGCAGGTGGATGGGATGCGCCGGCCCGGTGAAATCGGCCAGCACCTCGACCAGCGTTCCCGCCGCCAGATGCGGCGCCAGGAAGATGTCGGGCGCCCGCACCAGCCCGTCGCCCGCAAGCGCCATGCGGATGGTGATTGCCGCGCTGTTCACCGCCATGGCGCCGGTCATCGCCATCGTCACCGGCCCCTCGGGGGTCTCGAAGGCCCAGCGGCCCGGCCGGGTCTCGTTCAGGTCGATCACCGCACGGTGGCCGGCCAGATCGGCCGGGTGCAGCGGCACACCCGCCCGCGCCAGATAGGCCGGGCTGGCGGCGATGCGCGGCACGGT
Organism: Paenirhodobacter huangdaonensis; assembly: GCF_004022465.1. Taxonomy (NCBI): domain Bacteria; kingdom Pseudomonadati; phylum Pseudomonadota; class Alphaproteobacteria; order Rhodobacterales; genus Paenirhodobacter; species Paenirhodobacter huangdaonensis. The sequence continues at coordinate 22,602 of NZ_SAVA01000016.1, forward strand.
CTCGCCCACGCGCTGCATCCGCAGGCTGGAATCGAGCGGGATGCCGATCCGCACCGCCATGTCGAAGCCCCCCGCGGCAAGGTCGGTCAGCCCGTCCGACATCACCATCTCGATCCGCATCCCCGGGTTCTCGGCCAGAAAGGCGCGCACCGTGCCCGCGACGACAAGCTCGCCGAGCGTCGTGCCGCAGGCCAGCCGCAACCGCCCGGTCAGCCCCTCGCCCGGTTCCTGCAAGGCGCCCTGAGCCGCCTCGACCGCGTCGATCGCGGCCCGCGCGAAGGGCAGCCAGCGCGCCCCGTCATCGGTCAGCGAAACCGCCCGCGTGGTGCGGTAAAGCAGCGTATGCCCCAGCCGCTCCTCGAGCGCCGCGACGTATTTGCTGGCGACCTTGTTGGTGATGCCAAGCCGCGCCGCGGCGGCGGTGAACGAGCCGCTTTCGGCCACGGCGACGAAGGTGCGGATCCCGTCGAGCAGGTCCATGCCAATTATCTCCAATTTGGCGAAATTGATTGAATGATAATGTCCATTCTTTGCCGTGATGCAAGGCGCTATCTCTGTCCCATCAACGGGACGGCCACAGCGGCCGCCGACACGGACAAGGATACGGATCATGACCTCGCTTCTCTCGACTTTCGGTTTCGGCTCGGCCGGGGCCATCGCTCTCGCCGCGCTGCTGCTGCGCGTCAGCCTCGGCGGGCTTTTCCTGGCGCATGCCTGGCTGAAGATCTTCGTCTTCACCCCCGCGGGCGCCGCGGGCTACTTCCGCTCGCTCGGCCTGCCCGGCTGGTTCGCCTATGCGACGATGGCCGCCGAGGTGCTGGGCGGCATCGCGCTGATCGTCGGTTTCGAGACCAGCCTCGTGGCGCTGGCGCTGATCCCGGTGATCCTGGGCGCCGCCTGGTTCGGCCACCGCAAGAACGGCTTCTGGTTCACCAACCCGAACGGCGGTTGGGAATACCCGGCCTTCTGGGGCCTCGCCCTCTTCGTTCAGGCGCTGATCGGTGGCGGCTTCCTCGCCTTCACCCTGGCCTGATCGCCCGGAACATCGTCACGACCGGCCGGGCCATGCGCCCGGCCTCTCGCCCCCAACCCGACACAGGAGACAGGACCATGGCCAGCAATGATGCCCCGATGACCGTCAACCGTGTGGCGCTGACGGTGCGCGACCTCGACCGGGTCGGCGATTTCTACCAGACCGCGATCGGCCTTGCGGCGCTGCGCCGCGACGGCGAGAGCCTGACGCTCGGGCGTGGCAGCACGCCGCTTGTCGAGCTGCGCCGCGACCCGGCCGCGGTCTTCGCGCCGCGCGGGGCGGGCCTTTTCCACACCGCCTTCCTGCTGCCCGACCGCGCCGATCTCGGCCGCTGGATGCGCCATGCGATCGGCGCCGGGCTGCGGCTTGACGGTGCCTCGGACCACCTTGTGAGCGAAGCCGCCTATCTGCGCGACCCCGAGGGCAACGGCATCGAGATCTATGCCGACCGGCCGCGGGCCGAATGGCAGACCGACGGCACGCGGGTGAAGATGACCTCGCGCCCGCTCGATGTGCAGGGGCTGATGCAGGAAGCGCCCGGCGAGTGGCGGGACGCGCCCGAAGGCACGGTCATCGGCCATGTCCATCTTCAGGTGGGCGATCTGACCGCGGCCGAGGCCTTCTATGCCGGCACCCTCGGTTTCGACGTGACCGAGCGCAGCCCGGGCGCCACCTTCTATGCCACGGGCGGCTATCACCACCACCTCGCCACCAATACCTGGCGCAGCACCGGGGCGGGCGCACGGGCGCAGGGCTCGGCGGGGCTTGCCGAGCTGGTGCTGGGCGTCGCGCCCGGTGCCGGGCCCGCGGGCCGCGCCTTCACCGACCCCTGGGGCAACCGCGTGACGCTCGAGCCCGCGGGGCTTGCCCGCGCCGCCTGAGCGGCGGGAAAGAACCGGGGCCGCCCCGTCACCGGGGCGGCCCTTGTCCTGTCAGGCCGAGACGGCAAGTTCGGTCATCATCCCGCTCGCCAGATGCCCCATGTGATGGCAATGCAGCATCCAGGGCGCGGCCTCGCCCGCATCGAAGGCGACGGTGACACTGCCCATCGCCGGCACATGCACGGTGTCGCGCAGTGCCCCCGCGAAGCGGGTGCCGTTCACCTCGACCACCTGGAAGACATGGCCATGCAGGTGCATCGGATGCGCCATCATCGACATGTTGTGGAACATCAGCTCGACCCGCTCGCCGCTCTTCGCCGGAACCGGAATGCGGTTTTCCCAGGTCCGGCCGTTGATCGTCCACAGATAGGGCTGCATCGCCCCCGTCAGCATCACCATCTGCCCGTTCTGCACCGGGCGATCGGGCAGCGGCGTGACCGCACGCAAGGCAAGCTCCTGCGCCATGTCGCCCGAAACCGGCGGGTGATCGGCCTCGGACAGGGCCGCGAGTTTCGGCACCGCGGCGCCTTTCGGCGCCAGCACGATGCCGGTGCGCTCGCGCGCGCCCTCGCGCAGCGCAAGGACCGGCAGCGCCGCGCCCTCCGCGGGCAGGTCGATCTCGATCTCGAGCCGCTGCGCCGGCGCGGCGGAGAAGCGCGAGCCCGAGAGCGGCACCACCGGCTCGCCATCGACCGCAACGAGCCGCCCGGTCACCGTGCCGAGGTCGATCCAGAACGCCGTCATCGAGGCGCCGTTGATGACCCGCAGCCGCACCCGGCCGCCACGCTCGACCGCGATCACGTCGGGGTCGTCAAGCGTGCGGTCATTGGCGAGATAGGCGTCGAAGTCGAAATCGTTCAGGTCCATCGCCATGCCCCCGCCCATCATGCCGCCCATTCCGGACATGCCGCCGGCACCGGGCATCATCGCGGCCATGTCGCCCATGCCCGACATCCCGGACATGCCCGCCATGCCGCCGCCCGTCGGCATCGCCGAATGGTCCATCGTGGTGTGATCCATCGCGGTGCCGCCGGTGACCTCGGCCAGCACCTCCTGCGGCGTGCGGAAGGCGAAATCGTGCAGGAACATCACCACCTCCTGCCGGTCGGCCGCGACCTCCTCGGGCCGGCGCGCGATCAGCGGCGCGGCAAGCAGGCCGATCTCCTGCTCGGGGATGTGGCTGTGCATCCAGAAGGTGCCCGGACGCGGGGCAAAGTCATAGGCGCGGGTTTCGCCCGGTTTCAGCATCGGGTTGGTGTTCGGCACGCCGTCCTGGGCATTGGGCGGGATCTGGCCGTGCCAGTGCACGATGGTCTCGATGTCGAGCGCATTCGTCAGATCGGTGCGGAAGCGTTGGCCGGGATCGAGCGTCAGGCCAAGGCCGCCTTGCGCGTTCACCAGCCCCATCACGGTGGCGGCGCGGCCCTGCACCTCGATCACCCGGGTGGTGGCGGTCAGGGCGAAGCTGTCGGGCGCGGCGCGAACACGCGCGGGCAGCACAAGCGATGCGGAGGCAGCCGCAGAAGCGGCCAGAAAGCCGCGGCGGGAAAGTCGGGTCATGTTGATCTCCGGAAAAAGTGTCGACGAGAGTCGGGGCGGAGGATCAGGTGCGCGGCGGATGGCCCTCGGGCAGAGGCCAGAGCGAGGGCGCCGCCTCGACCAGCGCCACCACGTGCACAGGCACGACGCGCGCCGCACGCGGTGCCGGCATCGCCGGCACGACCAGCACACTGACGCCAAGGCAATGCGCCCGACAGCTCTCGTCGGCCGGCATCGGCGCCTTGGCCGGCATCGCATGATGAGCGGCGTGCATCTGTGCCATCGCCCGCTCCGGCATCGGCGCCGCGGTGGCAGGCGCCGCAGGCAGGCCAAGCCCCGCCGCGAAAACCGCAACGATCACGAGGCGCAGGAGGGCGGTCACGCATGACATGCCCGCAAGGTAGCCGATCCTCCGCCGGCCGTCAGGTGACATTTCCGTCAAAGCGCCGGCCGCGCGCAGGAAAAGGCGCGGCACGGTGCCGTGCCCCGATACCTCCGCCATCTGACGCCGGTGTCCGGCCCGATGAGAGGACCGGAGCAGGAAGAGATCGACGTTCGCGGAAGCGCAGATCCTCGGCATCCTGCGGGAGCAGGGTTGACGTAAGCGTCAACGGTGCGAAAACAGCGGAGACAGCCGAACAAGGCGGTCGACTTGATCCAGCAGTGTCATGGATTTGAAGTGGTGCCCAGAGCCGGAATCGAACCAGCGACACGCGGATTTTCAATCCGCTGCTCTACCAACTGAGCTATCTGGGCACCGGGCCGTGGTCCGGCGTTGGTGTGGGCTTCCTAATCGAGCGGGCGGGAGCTGTCCAGAGGATTTTGCGGATTTTTTCGTCCCGCGCGCCGGAAAGTTTACCCCCCTCCTCGAAAACCGGAAGGCCCTCCGTCCGGAGGGCCTTTCGCCGCCGAAAGGCGGGCATTTCAGAGGCTTGGCCGGGCTCAGTGCGGTCGATCGGAGACCCCGCCGGGCGGGCTTTCGGGGGCGCATTCCTCTTCCTCGGCCAGATCGCCCGGAATCACGTAAGACCCGTTCAGCCAGCGCGCGAGGTCAATGTCCGCGCAGCGTTTCGAGCAGAACGGGCGGTATTTTGCTTCGCTCGTCTTGCCGCAGATCGGACAGCTCATTCCCGCCCCTCCAGCAGCGCCGCAAGCGCCACGCGGTCGCGCTTGCGCACCAGCTCGTAAAGCCCGAGCGGGGTCCAGCCCGCAAGGCTCGTCTCGGCGGCCTCGCCCTTGAAGGCGGTGCGCAGCTGCTGTTCCAGGGTGACGCGTTCCCGCTTCGGCATCGGCGCGAAATCGATCACCACCTGTCCGCCCAGGCCCCGCAGCCGCAGCTGCCGCGGCACTTCGCGCGCCGCGGCGATATTGGCCTTGAGCCCCGCCGCGGGCGAGGTGTCCGTGCCAGTGTTGACATCGACGGCGATCAGCGCCCGGGTAGGCTCGATCATCATGTGTCCTCCCCCGGGCAGCTCGACGCGCGGCGAAAGCAGCGCATCCACCGCCTCGGGCACGCCGTGCTCGGCCAGCCCTTCGACCACCTCGTCGGGCGCAGGATCGGCCCATTCGCGCCAGGCCTCCTCCTGCGGGGTCGGCGCGTCGACGAGCAGCTCGGGCTCGCCGGTGGTGTCGGCGGTCACCGCCTCGGCCAGCTCGCGCAGCGCCGCGACGTCCTCGACGATCTCGCCTTCCTCGGCCTCGGCGCAGGCCGAGCGGAGAATGAGGCCCATCCCGGAGCCTTCCATCACCACCGCGGCGATCGCCTGCAGCCCCTCGCGCAGATCCTCGTCATGGATCCGGCGCGAGATGTTCAGCCCCGGCGCGCCGGGCGTGACGATGCCGTAGCGGCCCTTGAACAGCAGCCGCAGTGAAACCGGAACCGCCTTGCCGGGCTCGGTGCCGCCGGTGACCTGGCAGATCACCCCCTGCCCCGGCGCCAGCCCCTTCGCCTCGCGCAGGAAGCCCTTCTCGCCGCCGGGCAGGCGGACGAAGACACCGCCCTGCCCCTTCATCTGCCGCTCGACCCGGCCGCGGCAGATCGCGCCGGGCGCCAGCGTCACCGCGTCTGAGCTGTCGAGGAGCAGATCCTCGAGCCGGCCATCGACCATCAGCGCCGCGGCCTCGAGCCCGTGCAGCTCCCCCAAAACGACGATGCGGCCCTTCATGCGTCCACTCCCGCCGCCTGCAGAAGCAGCGCAGTCTCGGCCAGCGGCAGGCCGACGACGCCGGTGAAGGAGCCCTGAATCCAGGGCACGAAGGCGCCGGCGCGGCCCTGAATGGCATAGCCGCCGGCCTTGCCCCGCCACTCGCCCGAGGCAAGATAGCCGTTCACCTCGGCATTCGAGAGCGGGCGGAATTTCACGATCGTGTCGACCAGCCGCGCGCGCAGGCCGGTGGCGCTGCGCACGGCGACGGCGGTCAGCACGTGATGGCGCCGGCCGGACAGCAGCCAGAGGAACTCGGCCGCCTCCTTCTCGTCCTCGGGCTTGCCGAGGATGCGCCGGCCGCAGGTCACGGTGGTGTCGGCGGTGAGGATCACCTCGTCCGCCGCGCAATCGAGCACGGCGGCTTTCTCGCGCGCCATCCGCGCGACGTAATCGCGCGCCAGCTCGCCTTTCAGCGGCGTCTCGTCGATGTCGGGGGCGCGCACCTCGTCCGGGACCAGTCCGAGCTGGCCCAGAAGCTCCCGCCGGCGCGGGCTTGCGGAACCGAGGATCAGCTTCACTTGAAGCGGTAGTTGATGCGGCCTTTCGACAGATCGTAGGTGTTCATTTCCACCTGTACCTTGTCGCCCGCGAGGACCCGGATGCGGTTCTTCCGCATCTTGCCTGCCATATGCGCGATGATTTCATGGCCGTTCTCGAGTTCGACCCGGAAAGTCGCGTTCGGCAGGAGTTCCTTCACGACGCCGGGGAATTCGAGCATTTCTTCCTTGGCCATGTTCACTCCTGAAGACACACCCGCCAGATTCCGCGGGCGCGCGATACATGCGCCGGGAGGCGGCAAAATTCAAGGAGAATGTCAAGCGTCGCGGAGCTTTTCCCGCACAATGTGAAGGCGCGCCGCCTGTGCCGCCTGCTCGGGCCAATGCGCGAAGGGCAGAACGGCGCCGCCCGCGCGGCTCGCCGCAACCTGCTCGAGATCGACGGTGGCGACGACCCAGCCGGGCACGTCCATCGCCCCTTCGGCGATCACCCCCGTCGCCGGCCAGCCGGTGTCCGAGGGGCCGTAGATCGCCGCCGCCCCCCGGTTCACGTCGATCGCCGGGCACCACAGCGCCTCGCCCACGGTCGGCGCCTGCACGACGACGCACTGGCTTTCGAGGGCGCGTGCCATCGCCCCCACCCGCACCCGCCAGAACCCCGCCTCGGTGTCGGTGCAGGACGGCACAAGCAGGATCTCGGCCCCCGCCTCGGCGAGTGCCCGGGCGAGCAGCGGGAACTCGCTGTCATAGCAGATCAGCACGCCGATGCGGCCAAGCGCGGTGTCGAAAAGGGCGAGCCCCGCGCCCGCCTCGACCGACCACTCCTCGCGCTCGAAGCGGGTCATCATCGCCTTGTCCTGATGCCCGATGCGGCCCGCCGGGCCGAAGAGCGTGGCGCGGTTGAGCCGCCGCCCGGCCTCGATCACCGGGCCCGAGGGGGCGAGGATCGTCAGCCCGAACTCGATCGCCAGCCCCTCGAAGGTCGCCTCCATCGCGGCGCGGTGGCGCACCACCTCGTTCAGCGCCGCCTCGAGATCGGCGGCCACGCGCGGCCCGCCAAGCGCCGCAAGCTCCATCGCCCCGTATTCGGGAAAGACCAGCAGATCGGCGCCCTTCAGCACCGCCTGCTGCACCCAGGCCCGCACTTTCGCCGCCCATTGCGCGACATCGGCGACCTGATCGAACGGATAGGCGGCGGCCGCCACGGTCACATGTCTCACAGCGCGCGCCCCCAGAATTGCAGCGGTTTTTCGGTCTGCGCGCTGTCGCCGAGATCTGTCCAGCGGAACCGCGCCACGACGCCCGGCATCAGCTCATAGCCGCGCTTGCGCCAGAACCCGTCGAGCGGGCGATAGTCCGCGGGCCGCAGCGGGTGATCGGCCGGCCGCATCACCGCGCAGAAGGCCGAGAAGCTGCGGCCGAGCGCCCGGGCATGGGCCTCGCGCGCGTCGAAGAAGGCGTGGCCGAGGCCATGGCCGCGATACTCGGGCAGCAAGACCGACTCGGCGCAGTAGAAGACCGTCTCGAGCGGCAGCCCGGTGTCCCCGAAGGGCGCGGCGAAATCCTCGGCGTGATCCTCGAGCGGCGTGCCGGTCGCGGCGCCGACGAGCCGCGCACCGTCGAAGGCGCCGACCACCACCGCCGTCTCCGAGGCGCGATAGCTTTCGAGATAGCGCCGTTCGTAGTCGAGCGAGCCGTCGTAAAGGTAAGGCCAGTCGCGGAACACCGCGATGCGCAGCCGCGCCACGTCGTCAAGCGCCGCGTCGAGCGCCGCGCCGGTCAGGCTGCGGACCTCGACCATCAGCTGACCTGCCGGACCCAGTCGGAGAGGTTGTAATAGGTGGTCACCCGGGTGATGCGGCCGTCCGTCAGGCTGAAGAAGGCACCCGCCGGCAGCACGTATTTCTGCCCGCGCGCCTCGGGCAGCCCGTCGTCGGACTCGACATAGACGCCATGCACGACGAATTCGGCCGCGGCGCGGGTGCCCGCGTCATTCGCCATCACCACGACATCGGCCAGATGCTCGCGGTAGCAGCGCGTCATGTGGGCGTTGAAGGCGCGGAAGGCCTCGGCGCCGCGGCGGATCTCGCCCTCGTTGACGTGATGCTCGAACTCATCGGCGATCAGCGCCTCCATCGCGGCGGTATCGCCGGCATTGAAGGCCTCGTAATAGCGGGTGACGGCGGCAAGGGCTTCGGCGCGGGGCATCGGCGAACTCCGGTCGGATGAAACTGACCGAGATGTCGCACGGGCGGGGGCCCGCGTCAAACCCCGCAACCGACGCGCGGGCGCGCGAAACCGTCACCGGGAAGGCTGGCTCAGATCGGCTGTTTCGGGGCGCCGAAGCGCGCGACCATATGGGCGCGGATCTGGTCGCGGGTCAGCCGATAGGCGGCCAGTCGCGCCTCGCGCCCCTCGCCGACGCCGGTCGGGTCGGTGATCGGCCAGTATTCGACCGAGACGTGATGCGCCCGCGCCATCTCCTCGGCCAGCGCCCGCGAGGCAGGCGTCAGCGCCACCACCAGATCGAAGGATTCAAGCTCATCGCCGAAATCGGCAAGCTCGTTGAAATCGCGCGCGCGGTGGCGGGTCAGATCGACGCCGATCTCGTGGCACACGGCGATGGTGAAGCCGTCGATCTCCAGATCCGACTTCAGCCCCACCGACTGCACATAGACCTCGCGGCCGTAGAACTTCTTCATCATCCCCTCGGCCATCGGCGAACGCGTGGCATTGTGGTCGCAGCAAAACAGGACCGAATGGGGAAGAGACGCCATCATTTTACCGGAGTAAGAACACAGACGAGAGTGAAAAGACGGCGCGCGGTGTCGATGTCGAGCTCGGCCTTGCCCTCGAGCCGCTCCTGCAAGATCCGCGCGCCTTCGTTGTGGATGCCGCGCCGGGCCATGTCGATCGCCTCGATCTGGCTCGGTGGCAGCTTCTTCACCGCGTCGAAATAGCTGGCGCAGATCTGGAAGTAATCCTTCACCGCCTGCCGGAACGGGCCGAAGCTGAGGTGGAACTCGGCCACCTTCTCGCCCGCCTCGGTCGCGGTGTCGAAGACCAGCCGGCCGTCGCGCACCGCAAGCGTCAGCGCGAAGGGCCCCGCGGGCGCGGGCGCACCGTCGCGGCCCGGGATGGTGAAGCTGTTGTCCTCGAGCAGGTCGAAGACCGCGACGCGGCGCTCCTGCTCGATTTCCGGGGCGGGGGCCGGCAGGCCGCTGTCATCGATCTCGAGACGGGTGATGCGGGCCATCAGGCATCCCCTTCCGTCAGCGCCTCGGCGCAGTTCAGCGCGTCGAGCCGGGCACGCACCGACAGGCCATGCGCCTGCAGGCTTTCCGAGGTGGCGAGGATCTCGGCCGAGGGGCCGATCGCGCGCAGCGCCTCGGGCGTCATCTTCGCGAGCGTGGTGCGCTTGAGGAAGTCCATCGCGCTCAGCCCCGAGGAGAAGCGCGCCGAGCGCGCCGTGGGCAGCACATGGTTCGGCCCGCCGACATAATCGCCGATCGCCTCGGGCGTCCACTGGCCAAGGAAGATCGCGCCGGCATGGGTGATCTCGGCGCTCAGCGCCTCGGGATCGGCAACGCACAGCTCGAGGTGCTCGGGCGCGACGCGGTTCGACAGCGCCGCCGCCTCGCTCAGATCGCGGGTGACGATGACGGCGCCGAAATCGCGCCAACTCGCGCCGGCGATCTCGCGCCGCTCGAGCGTGGCAAGCCGCGCCTCGAGCGCCGCGACGACCTCCGTCGCAAAGCCCGCGTCGGGGGTCAGCAGCAGCGCCTGCGCCGACTGGTCATGCTCGGCCTGGCTGAGCAGGTCGATCGCCACCCAGTCGGGGTTGGCGGTGCCGTCGGCGATCACCAGAATCTCGGAGGGGCCGGCGATCATGTCGATGCCGACCTTGCCGAAAACCCGCCGCTTCGCCGCCGCGACAAAGGCATTGCCGGGCCCGGTGATCTTGTCGACCGGGGTGATCGTCTCGGTGCCATAGGCAAGTGCCGCGATCGCCTGCGCACCGCCGATGCGGTAGACGGTGTCGACGCCCGCGAGCCGCGCCGCAAGCAGCACGAGCGGGTTCACCGCGCCCCCGGGCGTCGGGCAGGCGATGGCCAGCCGTTCGACCCCGGCGACCTTGGCGGGAATCGCATTCATCAGCACCGAGGACGGATAGGAGGCCAGCCCGCCCGGCACATAAAGCCCCGCCGCCGAGACCGGCGTCCAGCGCCAGCCAAGCTCGGCGCCACTCGGCTCGTTCCAGCGCTCCTCGGCCTTCGGCATCTGCCGCGCATGATAGGTGCGGATCCGTTCCGCCGCGAGTTCGAGCGCCGCGCGTTCGGCCGCGGGCACCTTGGCGATTTCCGCCTCGATCTCGGCGGGCGAAAAGGCGAGCGTTTCGGGGGTCAGCGACAGCCGGTCGAATTTCTCGGTCAGCGCGATCACCGCCGCATCACCGCGCGTGCGCACATCGGCGATGATCGCGGCGACGGCCGCATCGACATCGGGGCTGTCCTCGCGCTTCATCCCCAGAAGCGCGGTGAAGCGGGTCTCGAAATCGGCGTCGGCGGTGGCAAGGAAATGCGGCATGGGGAGGCTCCTTCTTGCCCAATGGATTAAGACCTTGCCGCGCGCGGGGCAAGCGCTCGTGTCCCCGCCCCGATGCGCCCGGCTTTTTCCTGGCCCAAATACTCATGCGGCCTCTCGGCCCGGGCCGGCGCCCGGGGGGCTCGCCCCCCGGACCCCCGAGAGTATTTCGGCCAAGAAAAAGGCCAGATCAGTCAGGGTGATGCGGCGCGGCGCCCGAGACGGCGCGATAGGGCCGCGTCACGTCGTGCAGGTCGACCTCGAGACATTCGGCCGAGACCGCGATCGCGCCGTCGCCCGCCAGCGTCAGCAGCACGCGGCCGGCGGGCTCCTCGCCCGGCTCCCAGCCGAGATCGAGGAGCGACAGCACGAGATCGCGGTCCTTGCGGTCGATCCCCTGCGAGGCGATGCCGGTGACGCCCGAGATCACCAGAAGCGCGCGCACCCGCTCGTAGGGGCGCTTTTCCGCCTCGGCCGCGGGTTTGTCCTCCCAGCGGAAGCGGTTGACGAGCAACGCAAGCCGGCGCGATTTCGCCTCCCAGGCGATGTCGGCGGCGGAGAAGACCGCGTCCTGCACCAGCGCGGCGATGACCTTCAGGTCCTCCGCCGTCTCGGCCCGCAGCGCGAGCGCGCCCTCTGCCCCGTCCTCGAATCGCGCGTCAGTCGTCATGCGTCCTCCTGCGGCAGCACCGAGAGCGTCTCGGCCTCCCATTCCTTGTAGGTTTTCCCTTCAAGCGTGCCGGTCGCGGCACGCCCCTGCGTCCTCACTCGCCCTTCACCCGTTCGATCTTGGCGCCGACCGCGCCGAGCTTTTCCTCGACCCGCTCATAGCCGCGGTCGAGGTGGTAGACGCGGCTCACCACGGTCTCGCCCTCGGCCGCAAGCCCGGCGAGGATCAGCGACACCGAGGCCCGCAGGTCCGTGGCCATCACCCGCGCGCCCTTCAGCTTCTCGACGCCATGCACCGTCGCCTGCCCGCCCTGCACCTCGATCCGCGCGCCCATGCGCATCAGCTCGGGAGCGTGCATGAAGCGGTTCTCGAAGATCTTCTCCTCGAGCACCGAGGTGCCCTCGGCGGTGGCCAGAAGCGCCATCATCTGCGCCTGCAGGTCGGTCGGGAAGCCCGGGAAGGGCTCGGTCACCACGTCGACGGCGCGGATCCGGCCGTTCTTGCGTTTCACCTTCAGCCCGGTCGCCGTCTCCTCGACCGAGACCCCGGCCGCGTCGAGCTTCTCGCAGAAGCTCTCGACCAGCTCGATCTTGCCGCCGAGGCATTCGACCTCGCCGCCGCAGATCGCCGGGGCGAGCATGTAGGTGCCCAGCTCGATGCGGTCGGTGACCACCGGATGGGTCGCGCCATGCAGCCGGTCGACGCCCTGAATGGTGATCGTCGAGCTCCCCTCGCCCTCGATCTCGGCCCCCATCGCACGCAGGCAGCGGGCGAGATCGACGATCTCGGGCTCGCGCGCGGCGTTCTTCAGCACCGAGGTGCCCTTCGCCAGCACCGCGGCCATCAGGAAGTTCTCGGTCGCGCCCACCGAGGCGAATCGCATCTCGTGCAGCGCGCCACGCAGCCCGCCAAGCGCCTGCGCGTGCAGATAGCCGTCCTTCAGCTCGATCTCGGCGCCGAGCGCCGAGAGCGCGTCGATGTGGATGTCCATCGGCCGCGCGCCGATCGCGCAGCCGCCCGGCAGCGACACCACGGCATGGCCAAGCCGCGCCAGCAGCGGACCGAGCACCAGATTCGAGGCACGCATCTTGCGCACGATGTCGTAATCCGCGACCGGGGTGATCTCGCCATGGCAGGAGGTGGCCAGCACCTTGCCGTCCTGCAGCCCCGTCACCTCGGCGCCGAGGCTGGCCAGCAGCTCGGTCATGGTGCGGATGTCGCTCAGCCGCGGCGCGTTCGTCAGCGTCAGCGGCTCCTCGCTCAGCAGCGTCGCCGGCATCAGCGCGAGGCAGGCGTTCTTCGCCCCGGCAATCGGGATCTGGCCGTGAAGCGGCCCGTTGCCGCGCACGATGATCGAATCCATCTACTCGTTCTCCTGCCCGCCCCGACCCGATTCCGTCTCGGCCGCATCCGCCGCGCGCCCGCGCGCCTGCGCCTTGCGCCGCGCCAGATTCGCCCGCAGCGCGGCACGCAGCCGCTCCTCGCGGGTTTCGGGCGCGGCTTTCGCACCGCCCTTGCCGGGTTTCTTCTCGGGGGTATCCTCTGTCATTGGCCCTCTCTACCCCGGCCGGGAATTTGTGTCGAGAGAGGGTGAAAATTTGCCCTTGCGCACCCGCGCGATGTCCTCTAAATCCCCGCCCACGGTCGACGCCGACCGAAACGGCGCTGCAGTAGCTCAGTGGTAGAGCACTCCCTTGGTAAGGGAGAGGTCGAGAGTTCAATCCTCTCCTGCAGCACCAGCACTTATCCAACTTTCGCGATCCTTTCCGCACAGTTATCCGCACAGCATCAGCGCCGCTCGATGATTTCGAGCGCCCGTTCCTGGTGGTGCGGGCTGTGATGCCAATAGTGTTTGCGGATGGTTTCAGGGGACGTGTTGAAGTATTCGGCGGCGTCCTCGACCCCGAGGCCCTTCATCACCGCCCAAGTGATTGCAGTGTGTTTGAGAACATGCGGGGTGACGCCTTCCAGCCCCGCCCGCTCGGCAGCGCGCCGGATGCCGGTCTTGACGCTCTCAACGGATTTTCCCCGATAGGTCACGACATTCGCGCCCCGGTAGCATTTCCAGCGCCGCAGATGCCCCCAGAGCTGGCGCGGAATGCGGATGCTGCCCCGGCGCTTATTCGTCTCCTGCTCGCCATCGGCGCGAAAGCGAATCGTCCCCTTCTCGAGGTCGACCCGGGTCCAGGAAAGCTCGAGGATCGCCGTCGCCCGGCGCCCGGTGTAGAGGGACAGCAGAATGAACCTGCGGACGTGGGGCTCGGCGTTCCAGACCAGTCTCGCCGCTTCCGACCGGGTCAGCCAGCGGTCCCGCACCTCACCTGCCTCCGGGAGCGTCACCGCAATCGGATGGATCAGCAGGCCTTCGGAATGGGCATGGTTGAGCGCAGCCTGCAGAACCCCAAGCTCGCGACGCACCGTCGAGGCGCTGGCCGTGCGCAAGCGCGAGATCGTCTTTCCGGTCTTCGTCGTCATCTCCGACAGGCGGGGCTTCCCGCGCTCACGCTGATAGCGACGGCAGGTCGAGCCCTTCACCGCATCGCAAGTCAGGTTGCCCCAGAACGGGACAAGGGCTTGGATCGAATAAATGAGCGTCTTGACCGCAGCCACAGTCGCCCCCTTGTCATCAGCATATCGCGCCAGAACCTCCCCCACGGTCAGCTCCCCCGGGTGAGCCGGCCCGCGCCGGGCTGAGACTTGCTTTCGCGCGACGTATTCGGCGAGTGCGTTTTCAGCCTCCGCAAGCTCGCGAGGGCCAAATCCTGTCCGCTTCTGGGTGCTTCCGTCACGAATGACCCATTGCTGTTCGTCGTCTCGGAAGTAGAGGCGAGCGGGCTTTCGGTGTCGGGGCATGCAAGGAACTCCTTCAACGCCTGTTCGTTCGTGTAAAACCGCTTGCCGATCCTCTTTGCCCACAGTTTCCCGTTGCGGCGCGCCTTGTGGAGCGCCGTCGCGGGGATGCCATTATGAAGCTCGGAAGCGGCTTCCTCTATGGTCATCAGGCGAAAGTCCATCAGTCTAAGCCTTTACTTCACATGCCTTTTGAGGTCGAAAACCTGACCACGTTCGAGGTGAGCGAGGTGCCGGAGGCGCGACGAATGCGCGCCTCCAGATCGGCAATGGCCGCGGCCATCTGGGCATCGTTCTTGAACTCGATCCGTTCGTCTCCCAGCTGGAGAGCAGAGACCCCACGGCCTCGTTCCATCACCAGCCTGTCGCGCAGCTCGATCAGTTCGGACAGATCAACGGCCATCACACACCCTCGTTCTTCTGCCAGCCGCGGAAGTCGAGCCAGCCGGCACCGAAGTCGAGGCGCACCTTGAACTGGACACCATCGACCTCGAAGCCGGTGCGCGTTTCGACCTGCGGGCCCGGCGCGCCTTCAAGGTAGGCATATTCAAGCCCGTCGATCGTGGCGGGGTCGGCCGCGAGATACCATTCCGTGCCATTCAGACGCGGCTCGACGATCAGCGACAGGTTGCCGAAGGGGTTCACGTCCTCCGTCTTCGTCGCGTTGATCTGGGTCAGGATCTGCTCGGAGAGGGTCTCCAGCTCGGGGCCGACCAGCAGGAAGCGCGGCGTCGCGTTGATCAGGACGCCGAGCGGGGTGGTCTGACGGCGCATCGCCAAGCGGCGAGCCGAAAGCGTGGTGAGGTTCGGCGCCGCGCCAATCTCGGCGAGGTTGCCGCGGTCGGCGTGGAACACCGGCTTGCCATCCGACATGGCCGGGTTCTTCGTCACCATGCCGACGAGAATATCAGCCTGGAAAGCGCTGGCGGCAGTGCCGATCTTGTTCGGGATCGTGGTGAAGGCGCCGAGGTCATCGTTCACGATGGCCTGACGGGTAATCCCGAAGATCTTGCCGAAGGTCTCGATCTTGTAGCTCTCGGCGCTTTCGTCGATCGTGCTGCTCTTGAACTCGCCACCTTCCGGGACCTTTTCGAGCGTCGAGAACTCCCCCATGGCAATCGAGCTCTTGGCGCGGAAGTCGCGGGCGGAGGACTGACGCGCGAGCTGGCGGATACCCGAGGGCGCCGCCTCATAGGCGCGGCGCAACTCGCGGCCGACGGCATCGCCCAGGATCAGCGGGAAGTCAGAGGTGCCGTGCAGCCCGGGCATGGCGCGGGTCAGGATCGCGTCTTGCGACAGGCCGGTGGTCGCCTGACCAGAACGCTGCACCGACGCACGGGCGTGATCCATGATGCTCATATGCGCGAAATCCCGCGCGGCGCCGGAAAGATCGTGCTCGGGGTGAGACCGCGCAAACAGCGCCTCACCGGCACGGGCGGCGATCACGGCAGGGTCGGTGTTGTCGGTGCCGATCGTGGCACGGGTGGTGCGCGTGGCCTGGGCGGCCGACCGGCGCTGCATCTCATCGAGCGCGGCAATGCGAACGTCGTCGAGGCTCGCCTCGGCGTCGATCTGGGCATCCGCCCAAGCGCGCGTAAGGCCGGCAGTCTCGGCGATGGTGCGGATCGCGCCGTTGATCTCGGCGCGCGTCTGGGTGGTCTGTTCGAGGGCTTCGGGCATGGTGGTGTTCCCCTTGCGGAAATGGGCGCCGGCATCGGCCGGCACCGGGACAACGGACACCTCGATCGGCGTCCAGCGAATTGCGGCGCGGATGCGGTCGTTGCCGCGCCTCTCGTCTTTCCACTCGGCCACGCTGTAGCCGATGGACAGGCCGCGAAGGGTGCCGTCCGCAATATCGGTCAGCACCGCCTTGGCGGCATCGTTGCTGCGGAAGCGCATCCGCACCCACAGCCCTTCCGAGCGGATCTCGGCCGCCTCGACAACGCCGAGCTGGTCGCTGGTCGAGGCGGAGCGATGCGCATCGAGAACCGGGGTGCCGATCAGCCGCGACAGGTCGGCGCCGGCGAGGTCCAGCCGCTCGATGTAGCCCGGGCGGCGAACCTCGGCCCCGGTCGAGACAATCGCCTCGACGGTGCGGGCCTCGGTGTCGACGGTCGAGGCGGCGGGGGCAGCGGCGCGAAGGTGAAGCGTCATGCGGGCACCTCCGCGGTCTGCGGGCGCATCGCGTCGCGGGCGCGCTCCTCGTCCAGCTCGTCAATGTCGCGGCCACGGCCGGCCACGACCTCCTCGCGCGATTTCAGGCCGGCGGCGATCGCCGCCACATCGGCCGTCACCTCGTTCTGCGGATCGACCCAGGCCCAGCCCGGCGCCACGAAGCGCACCGCATGGTAATCGGCGAGGCTGGCGGGGTTGGCGGGAAGTTCCCCGGTAAGGGCGCGGACGTCGGTCCAGCGCTTCCACAGCGGGCGGAGGAACTGCGCCTCGATCAGGTTTTGCTGCATCGCCTCGGCGCGGCGGCGGAATTCCAGCATCCCGACGCGGGCCGAGCTGTAGTTCGCTTCGCCCAAATCGCCGGTCAGCGCCTCGAAGGTCAGGCCGACACCGGCCGCGATCTCGCGGTCCTGGGCGCGCAAGAACTCGATCGCCTGGGCGAGCCCCTGACCTGGCTGCGAGAAGGTCACATCCGCGCCGACCGGCAGAATGCGCATCGCGCCGGGTTCGAGGGCGACGTTCATCGTCCCGTCCTCTGCCGCGAAGCCCGCCGCGCCGCCCTCGGGGTCGCGGATGAAGCCGGTGATCAGCGAGGCAACCTTGAGCTGCATCAGCATGGCGTCCGAAGCCTCGTCGCGGTCGCGCAGCTTGAGCAGCACCGGCGTAAGCCAGCTCAGGCCGCGCACCTGGCCGGGGAACAGCGTGTCGAAGATGTGCAGCATGTCCTGCGCGGGAACCCGGACCGGGGCGCTGTAGGTGGCAAAGGGCGTTCCCGGGGCGTCGCGCAGAACATGATAGGCCACGACCTGATCGGCCGCGTCGAACTCGACCCCGGCGACGATCCGCGCCCCGTCGCCAAGGTCGCGGGTCAGGGACGGGTCAATCTGGTCAGAGGCCAGCAGCTTCGGGCGGAACGTGCCGCCCTCGCCAACGACAAGCTGAACGAAGGCCTCGCCGTCACGGACGATAGCGCGGGCGATCGGCTGCATGATGGGGCGGGTCAGCGCCTCGAAGGCTTCGGACAGGGCGCGGCGCTCGACCGGATCGGGGTGCTGCGGGCGCGCCTGCCAGCCCTTGCCGACCAGCGCCGAGGCCAGACACTCCACGATCCGGTTGCCAAGCGCGGTGTTGAGGTAGAGCGCGGCCGCCCGGCCCTTCGACGCCATCCGGGCGGCGAGGGTCTGCTGCTGAGGGGCCGTCAGTGTAGCAACCCCCTTCCAGCGATCCCCGCCGCCCCCCGCCTCGATGCCGGAGCGCTTGAACAGCCTCTCGATGATGTTGAAGAGGAAGGCCATTTCTTCCTCACTCGCCCTCGATATCGTCGGCAATCTTGAAGATCTGGCGGCCCTCGATCATGTAGCCTTCCGCCTTGGCGCGCTGGCGCAGGAGGCGATAGGCTTCGGGAATGGAGGCGAGCGCGATCCACGGGCCGCCGACGACGCGATCCTTCACGCGGCCGTCGCGCGTTTCGATGACGCGGCCGACCTTCGCGATCTCCGCCGCAATGGCGCTTTCGACCTCTTCGACAGAACCGTAACCGCACAGGATCATCGGTTGCCAGGTGATGCCCACCCACTCATCCTCAATGGCAGTCTGCAGAGCCAGGACGAAACGCGGCTTGGGCGGCAGGTCGCCTTCGATCTCGTCCAGGAACTTGTTGATCGCGGACTTGTGGGCGCGCATGAATTCACCCGTGAGGCTGACCGAACACCCCTGCGCCCCGATCATCTCGGCCAGCACCAGCGCGAGCGCGTGAAAGCCGGTGTAGCGGCGCTGCGTCGCGTCGCCGAACTCCTCTTCGTCATGCCACGGGGCATCTTTGCCCTTCTGAATGTTGCGGATCGCCTCCTTCGGGCGGTGGGTGATCTTCGACAGGGGATCAAGCCGAACGGTCGTGCTGGCCATGGAATAGGCTCCTAAAAGGGGTTTTTCTGAACCCACAATAACACTGAAACGGTTTTATGCAAACCCTGTTTGGTGAAACCACTTTTTGCCGCCACCCGCTCAGCGCCACCCGCCCCCGACCGGAAACCAGTTCAGCGCCCCGGCGTAACCGATCATGCGGCAGTCGTTCGGCCCCATGGGGATGCCCGGGGCGTCCTGAATGGTGATGGCGTAGCGCTCGACCCCCTCGGGCAGGGTCGGGCGAAAGTGCTGGCGCATCATCTCGGCGATTTCCTCGGCGCGCTCTTCGAAGCTCGGCGCGGGGCGGGCGAGCATGGGCGCGGGAAGGCCGATCAGGCCGAAGGCCGGTGCGGCGGCGAGGAAGCTGCGGCGTTTCATGCCCGGGCCTCCATCAGCTTGCAGGTCTGGCGCAGGGCCGAGCGGATATAGGAGCGGGCCTCGCGTTCGGTCCGGGTGTAGCCGGCCGGGCGCTCGGTCGCGTCGAGGGCAAGCGCGAGGCAATCGTGGATGACGTCCAGGCGGGCGGCAGGCAAGCCGGGGGCGGCTGCCGGAACATGGTTCGGCATCATGGGACTCCGTTGTCATGGCATGCGGTTTCTACTACACTGTATTCAAAAGCACAGACTGCATACCCTGTCAACGGTTTTGAATACCATGATAACACCTGAGCAATGTCGGATGGCACGGGCGGCGCTGCGCCTCGGGGTCAGAGAACTTGCAGACCTTTCCGGGGTCTCCACCATGACCATCAGTCGTTTCGAGAACGGGCAGTCAGGCGGGCAAGCCGAAACGCTCCGCAAGCTTCAGTCCGCCCTTGAAGCTGCCGGCGTCGAGTTTATCCCAGAGAACGGCGGTGGTGCCGGTGTTCGGTTGCGGCGAGAACGGAGCAAGATCTGAACTGATACCGCAATTGCTGTTGCGGAAGGCATTGGCGGTCTGTAATGGCGGGCCGGAGGCGCACGCGAGTGTTCACGGGAAATTACCAGCGGTGACGCACAAGGTGCTGGTCAAATCAGACACGCACGTGCTTTTCTGAAATACGAGCTAAGTAGCTGAACAGGGGAAAAGAATGACGCAACAAGACATGGCCGCCCTTGACTACCTCGTTGAGTGGGCACGCAAGGTGCGTATGACACCTGAGCAGACAACAGCTCAGCGCCGCAGTTTTGCCTATGGGAACACTGCAATAGAAAATCCCTACATCACCAAGCAAATGGTTGAAGAGGAAGCCACGCGGCTTGGTCTTTGATGCCGTCGGATGCGGAGTAGAAATCTTGTCTGATGAACGCCGGCATAGCCAAGCTGAAGAGGTTGGCGTTGTAGACGGAGAGGAAGCGCGCGCGCGTACGGAGGCGGCTAATGGTCTCCGGCAAGCAGAGCGTGTGATCGAAATGGTCATGTCCAGCTTGGAGCGCCATGCTTTCAAGCTGCGTCCTTCCACGATTTTGGATCTTCACCGTGAGGCCATTCAAGGCCTGAGCCCTTATGCAGGAAATTGGCGTCCTGGTGATGTCGCTATTAATCTTAGCTCTCACCTGCCGCCGCTTGCTGGCGCAGTGCCGTATCTTGTTGAAGAACTTTGCGATTACGTTAGCGAAAAATGGGACAAGAGGACGGCGATTCATTTGGCGTCGTTCGTCATGTGGCGCCTGAACTGGATCCACCCATTCACGGATGGGAATGGCAGAACCTCCCGTGCCGTATCCTATCTTGTTCTTTGTTGTCGATCCCGGGCGCTGCTTCCTGGGGCCAACACAATACCAGAACAAGTTGTCCGGGATAGGGCGCCTTATTACTCTGCACTTGAGGCGGCGGACGCACGGCTTCGTCAGTGGAAGAGCGCGCAGGGCGACGGTTTCCCCGACGATATTGTCAGAGAAATGGAAGAGCTAATGGCTGGTATGCTGGCCCGGCAGCTTAGAGACGTGTTTGACGAAGCTAAAGGAGATCTGCCCGGGTAGATTCCTTCAAGTTTACGTCCTCGCTTCACCTCCTCCGCATCCAGTCCGACTGCAGCACCGGCCCCTTGCGGGCGGCCGGCGTCGCCTCGGCCCGGGCCAGCTCCTCGCGCCGCACCTCGGGGTTGATGTTCACCATCTGCCGCGCGGCGAAGGCGTAGACGGCGCAATCCAGCGCCTCGGCCCGGCGCCCGGGGATGCGCTCGAAGTTGCGCAGCGGCTGGCCGCGGGAATAGCGCACCACCGCCCGTTCCGAGGCGACCTGCTCATACCAGACTGCGGGCAGATCCTGCGAGAACCGGACCTGGCCCGGGCGCGGCAGGCGGGCGAAGAGCTGTGTCTTGACCGTGTCCACGCCGACGATCCACAGCCGGGCGCCGGTCTTCGTCTTCGAGCCGGCCCGCTCGATCACCGGGCGGTTGCCCGACGCGCCCTTGATCGCGAAGACCTTGCGCGCGGTGCGGGGGCGGCAGAAGCCGGTGACCATGTTCATCGAGGTGCCGTCGCCCGCGTCGATCGCGGTGGCGTCGATCGCCATCTTGCCGCCGAGGGCGTGCGGGAAGCGCTCGCGCAAGAGGGCATCGAGTTCTGCCCAGGTCTCTTCCGCGTCGAACGGGCCCCAGATCACGCGATGGCCGAGCACCAGCATGGCGCCGCTTTCGGTCCAGCCGACATAGGTCAGTTCCAGCCGGTCGTGCTGCACGTCGCAACCCAGGGTGAGCGCCAGCACCTCGGCCGGGATCTGTGCCAGGCCGAAGGGCTCGGCCCGCGCCGCCATGCTGTCCTCGTCGAGCTCGTCGCCTTCCGAGCGCCAGCCCTGGCCGAGGATCGTGTTCACGAAGGTCTGCAACAAGGTGGGATCGTCCTTCGAGGCAATGAACTCGACCGCCAGCTTGCCCCATGCCGCGTTCGCGTGAAGGCTGATCAGCGCATTCATGCGAAAGCCCGCGTGGCCCTCGACCTCGGGGCGGGTGATGCGCCAGCGGCCGGCCTCGATCATCGCGGGCTTGTGGCGCTCGCTCACCTCGGCCGCGCAATGCGGGCAGCACCAGAACGCCGCCTCGGGCCGCCCCTCGGGCCAGCTGATCTGCGCCCACGCGATTTCCGTGAAGGTGCCGCAGTGCGGGCACGGCACCTCGAAGACGCGCTGATCCGACTGGGCGTAGGCGCGCAGGACGTGGCTCGTTTCCTCGTGCACCGGCGTCGAACCGAGGATGATCTTGCGATCGGGGAAGGACAGGGTGCGGCGCTCGGCCAGCAGCAGCGGCGAGCCTTCGGGCGTGGGGGCCATGCCGTCCACTTCGTCCATCAGCAGGAAGCGGACGTTGTGCCGGCGCAGGTTGCGCGGCGCCTTCGCGGCAACCACCTTGAGCGAGCCGCCCGGGAAGCGGCGCGACAGGAGGGTGTTGCGGCCGGCCTCGTCCTGCTCGGTCCCGAGGGCGCTGGCCACGGCCGGGGAGGCCGCGAAGATCGGCTCGATATCCGACACCACGTAATCGCGGCAGTCGCTCTCGGCCGGCAGCAGGCAGAGGATGGACGCCGGGTCGTTCGCCACGAAGCTCGCCACGGCCGAGGACAGGAGCGTGGTGAAACCGACGCGCACCGGCTTGACCAGGGTGACGCGCTCGATCAGCGGATCGCCGATCGCGTCGGCAATCTCGCGCTGGAAGGGCCAGAGGCGGACGGGGCCGGGCTGGCTAGAGACCCCCTCGGGCAGGCGAACCTCGCGCTCGATCCAGTCAGAGAGGCGCAGCCGCGGCGGGGGCGTCAGCGAGGCGAGCGCGGTGGCGCAGAGTTCGTCAATCGTGGGCATGGGCAAGTTCCTCCAGGGGGGTGCGCAGTTCGCGGTCAATCGTCTCGACCTCGGCCGCATCGAGGTGGGGCAGCGCCGAGCGGACCCGCGAGGGCACGGCGAGGATGCGCGATCGCACCTGGCGCAGGATCTCGGTCCAGCCGCGCAGCACCTCGGCGGCCTCGACCAGCTCGCCCCGGGCCACGGCGTTGCGGCGCGCGGCCTCGTCGGCCTTCTCGCGGGCAAGGCGGGCGCGGGCGGCGGTCAGGCTCTCGGCCTGTTCCTCGTTGCCCCACCGTGCCGCCGTGCTGCGAAGATGCGCGGCATAGGCCCGGACCGTGGCGCGCAGGTCGTAGCTGTCATGCGCGAGGTGAACCGCGATGCCGCGCTTCTTGAGGTCGGTCAGGGTGGCGGGCGAAATATCGAGAAGGTCGCACAGGTCGGCGCCGCCGATCCGCTGGACCGCGCGCCCGCCGAGCTCGAACTCGTCCAGGATCTTCATAAATTTAACCCTTTGATTTTATTGTGCATAGGCTGAAACGTCGGGGTGCGAATTACCCGCGGCGCGAGGGTGCGGAAGGACCCGCGCGGGCTGGCGGGGGCCTCGATCGCGGCGGCGCAGTTGGTCCGCCAGCTGACCGATGTGCTGCCATCCGTCATCGGGCGGGATCTGCGCAGAGGCCGTCACGGCTCCGTCGTCGCTCGTGTGTGTGCTGTCTCTCATCTCTTAACCTTTCCTGTTCTGCTCGATGGTGAGGCCATTGTGACGGGCATAGGGCGACCAGCCCGAGGCATTGCCTCAGGTTGGTCCCTATCCCGCCGCGTGAAGTCCTGCTCGACGGAGCCGGCCACCGCTTAGGGCGCCCGAGGTCGTTTGACCCCGCCTCGGGCTTGCTCGCGACTTGAAGGCGCCGGGTCTGGCACCTGATCCCCCGCTTCGAGCTTTCGGGCTGCGGTTGGCCTATGGGATCGCCCCGTGGCAGGCCTTGATGTGTCGAACGCCACCGTCTGAACCGTCCGAGCGACACATGGTCTCGTGTCAGGCGCCGGTGCCCTCCTCGTCCTCCTCGATCGGGTTCCAGTCGTCATCGTCTTCGGGGCGCTGCTCGCGGTAGAGGTCGGCAACCATGCGCTGCATGATGCCGAGCTGCTTGGCCGAGGGCGCCCAGTCCTTGCGCCGGGCTTGCCGGGCGATGCTGAGTGCGAAGTTCCGGGCCCACCCCTCGGGGGCGCGACGGATCACCGCCTTCCAGCTCCAGAGCAGTTCTTCGAGGCTCGGCGCATTCGGGGAAATCTGGCTGTGCATCGTCATGGTCAGAACTCGACCTCGCTGATGTGAAACCAAAACTTCGCCTGATCCTGCGGGGTCATCGCCTCGAAGGCGGCGAGGGCGTAGGCCTTCAGCTCGTCAACGCTCGCGGCCTCGGCCCAGCTGCGGGCGGCGCGCATGGCATCCTTGCCGTGGAGTTGCTGCCGATCGGTCATGCGCGGCCCCTCCCGTTCACCTGGGCGAGGAAGGCGCGGCGGTCCTCCGGGCTGAAGCTCTTCCAGATCGCCCAGAACAGGCGCTTGCGGGCGTTGCGGGCAAGTGCGAGCCCGCGCAGCCGGTCGAGCCCCGCGGCGACATAGGCCGCGAGTTCGTTGACCGGGGCGCTTTCCGCCCAGATCATCGCTTCGCCCGCCGTGGTGCCGAAGGGGGCGCCGAGCGCAGGCCCGCCCGTGCTCAGCGTGTCGAGGTATCCCGCGCAGACCTGGGCCGCGTCCTCGGGGTGGCAGTGGTCGAGCGCGAACCAGACGGCCCTTGCCCATTCGGCACGCAGCCGATAGCCTTCCCCCTTGAAGCGAGCCGCTTCGAAGTCTGCCCCGGTCGCGCCCGCCAGCGCGCCGGGGTTTTCCGTTTCAGAGACCCGGAACCGTTCCTGAACGCTCATGCGGCACCGCCAGCCGGCGAAGTGCCGCGCACAGAAACCGCACAGAAAACGCGGAACATATCAGAAACAGAGGGGGGAGCGATGCCGTCTAAGTCGGCCGCTTTCCTAGGTCCAAGAGGTGAAACGCTGTCTTGGTAAGGGAGAGGTCGAGAGTTCAATCCTCTCCTGCAGCACCAGACCCCCCCCCAAAAAAGCCCAGAATACGCGCGTCACCAGATGCTTGAAGTTTCTCCAGCGCTCCACAGGGCGGCGGCTGGTTTCATCGACAGCAGCTCAGACCAGCATGGCGCGCACCTTGGTGCCCAGGGGGCTCAGGTCGCCCAGTTTCGCGTGCCGACGCCGGGGCAGTGAAAGCGCCGCGGCCCCGGTCTCACCGGCGCGTCCACGACCGCAGCCCCCATGGGCGCCACAAAGCTCTTGGCCCGCTGATCTCGCGATGATGCTTCCCTTTCCGCAACGGCAAGCCATTTGGGAAATGCCGGGTCGGCGCGCGCCGATCGCATGGGCGGCCCGAGATCGGGCAAAGAGGTCGGAACAGCTGGCAATGTTGGGCATTTTCAATGTCGGGTCAGCCGAAATGATCGGCGTGTTTGGTCGGGGCCGCGTCTGGCAGGGCGAGGTGGTCGGCGAGAACGGGCTGATCTACGGCGTCAATCTTGGCGGTTCCCGCCCCCTCTGGTCTGGTGCTTCCAGGGGTATGCGGATTTTGCCGCCTTTGCCGACGCCCCGGGGCCGGATCAGCCCCTTTACGGCATGCGATCGGGGCATCTGGTCGTCGAGACCAGCGCCGAGAACCACCTGCATATGGCGCTCATGTGCGCGGCGGAACTCCGTTCTGCGGCGCTGGCGGGCCCCCTGTCCATCGGCGGCAATTGCCAAGGTGCCCTGCTGGCGCAAAAGATCGCTCAGCTGCTGATGACCTCCGGGCGCGCCGTCCCTCGGATGATCCCGGCTCGGGCCGCCCGCGGCAACGGTCCCGCACGGTTTCAGCGCCGCGCGAACATCACCACGTTGCCAAGCAGCGTCAGCCCGAGGCCCAGAAACGCCCCCGGGGTCCAGTGGAAGCCCTCGTAAAGGGTCGAGAGCAGCAGCGCCACCACCGGGAAGACCACCGTCGCATAGCCCGCCCGCGCCGACCCGATCCGCGCCACCAAAAGCAGGTAGGTGGTGAAGCCGACAACCGAGCCGATCAGCGCGAGATAGGCCAGCGCCGCCCAGTAGCGCGCCCCCTCGGGCCAGACCACGCCCTGCCCGCCCGCCGTCATCAGCACGAGCAGAACGAGCGCGCCGATCCCCATCCCCCAGGCATTCGCCGTCACCGGCGGCACGCCGAGCTGGCCGTTCCTGCGCGACGCCATATTGCCGAAGGAAAACATCAGCGTGCCGAAGCCCGCCCAGCCGATGCCGCGCAGGGTGTCGCCCATGGCCGCGCCACCGAGGTCGTCGCGGAACAGCAGCCCCAGCCCCGCCGCCCCGATCGCCCCGGCAAGCAGCGTGCGCCCGGTGATCCGCTCGCCAAAGAAGATCCGCGCGTTCACCGCGTTGAAGATCGAGGCGAGCGAGAACACCACCGAGACGAGCCCCGAGGGGATCAGCGCCGCAGCATTGTAAAGGCCGATGAAATTGAAGCAGAACAGGCACAGCGCCTGCACGATGACAAAGCGCCACTGCGCCGGACGCCGCAGCCGGCCCAGCGCCGCAAGCCCCGCCAGCATGACGAGCCCCGCAAGGGCAAAGCGCAGGAAGATCGACTCGATCAGCGGCACCGGCCCGACCTGCGCAGCGATGGCGATCCATGTGGTGCCCCAGATCAGGACGGTGGCGGCGAAAAGGAAAAGCGTGTTCATGCCCTGCCTCTAGCGCATCCGCGCCCCCGTTGTTTTGCACGTTCTTGCGGTGAAATCGCGCGCGGGGCTTTCGCGGCGCAGGGCGCGGCGCTACCGATGTCTCATGCGCCCCACGGTCCACGATTTCCTCGGCCGCTCTGCCGTCGCACAGAGCACCGCGCGCCTCGATCTCGGGGCGGGCTGTGCGGTCGCGGTCTGGCACAACCACGATGACCGGGTCCGCTACGAGACGCCGCAAAACCACACCTTCAGCCTCTATCTCGAGGGCGGCACCGGCACCCGGCGGCTCGATGCCGGGGGCATCGCCGGGCATCCCGGCGCGATCTGCGTGATGCCCGAGGGCTGCGGCTCGGACTGGGAGATCACCGCGCCCTTCCGCTTCGTGCATCTCTACCTGTCGGACGCCCGGCTGCGCGCCGGGTTCTCGGCGATCCACGACTGCGACGCGCGGCGGCTGGACCTGCGCGAGATCACCTTCGCCGAGGATACCGGGCTGGCCGCGGGGCTGCGCACGCTCGCCGCGGCCGCCGCGACAGGCGATGTGCTCCTGGCCGAGGCGGCGGTCGCCGGGTTGATCGGCGGGCTTGCACGCCACCGCCCGCAGCTGCGCGGCGGGCTGACCGCGGCGCAGCTGCGCCGGGTCGACGACTGGATCGAGGCGCATCTCGAAGAGGCGATCCACCTCGACGATCTGGCCGCGCTTGCCGGCCTGTCGGGCTATCACTTCCACCGCATGTTCCAGCTCTCGCGCGGCAGTGCCCCGCATGCCTGGGTCACGGCGCGCCGCATAGCGCGAGCGCAGGCGCTGCTCGGCGGGCCGATGCCGATCGCCACGGTGGCGGCGGCCTGCGGCTTTTCGAGCCAGAGCCACCTGACCCGAACCTTCCGCGCCCACATGGGCCGCACGCCCGCCGCGTATCGCGCGCTGATCCGCGCGGACCGGGGCAGCGCCTAGACGCCCGCGGCGAAGCGGTCGGTGGCGCGGATCAGCCGGTCGCGGATGCCGGGCTCGGTCGCGGCATGGCCCGCGCCCTCGACGATGTGCAGCCGGGATTCCGGCCAGCGCCGGTGCAGCTCCCACGCCGTGCGCAACGGACAGGGCATGTCATAGCGACCATGGACGATCTCGCCCGGGATACCGGCCAGCTTCGGCGCATCCTCCAGCAACTGCCCCGGCCGCAGCCAGCAGTCATGCAGGAAATAGTGGTTTTCCAGCCGCGCGAAGGCCAGCGCGAACTGCGCGTCGCCATAGTGCGCCTCGACCTCGCCGCGCGGCAGCAGGGTGATCGTCGTGCCCTCCCAGATCGCCCAGGCCCGCGCCGCCTCGAGCCGCTCGGCCTCGTCCTCCGAGGTCAGCCGCTTGCGGAAGGCGGCGATCAGGTCGCCGCGCTCGGCCTCGGGGATCGGCGCGACGAATTTCTCCCACGCATCGGGGAACATCTCGGAGACGCCGAAACGGTAATACCAGTCGATCTCGGCCCGGCTGACGGTGTAGACGCCGCGCAGGATCAGCGCGCTGACCCGCTCGGGATGGGTCTGCGCATAGGCGAGCGCCAGGGTCGAGCCCCACGACCCGCCGAAGACCAGCCAGCTCTCGCAACCGACCAGCGCCCGCAGCCGCTCGATATCGGCCACCAGATGCCAGGTGGTGTTCGCCTCGAGCGCGGCATGCGGCGTCGAGCGCCCGCAGCCACGCTGATCGAAAAGCAGTACGTCATAGCGCGCGGGATCGAAAAAGCGCCGGTAATCGGGATTGATCCCGCCGCCCGGCCCGCCATGCAGGAATACCGCCGGCTTTGCCCCGGGCGTGCCGACCCGTTCGTAAGAGACCCGGTGCCCGTCGCCGGTGTCGAGAAAGCCGGTCTCGTAGGGTTCGATCTCGGGGTAAAAGTCGCGCAGCCTGTCCATGATGTCCTTCCGTCGATGCCGGGCCATCATCGCGCTTCGCGCCGGCGGCGGCAATGACCGGCGGCCCGCCGCGCGTTTCCGGGCATTTTCGCCCATCCCCCGACGATTTTCTGTGCCTGCCCGCGCGCGCCGGCCCGCCGTATCTGTGCCCCACCGCAGCAACGGAGGCGCAAGATGAAAGCGATCGGCATCTGGAAGGCCCTGCCCGCCGACGACCCCGAGGCGCTCGTCGAGCGCGAGATCCCGGTGCCGGAGCCCGGCCCCGACGACCTTCTGGTGCGGGTCGCGGCGATCTCGGTCAACCCGGCCGACATCCGCACCCGGCTGCGCAAGACCGACGACGGCCATTTTGCGGTGCTCGGCTGGGACGTGGCGGGCGCGGTGGTGGCAACCGGCGCGAGCGTGCGCGATTTCGCCCCGGGAGACCCCGTGCTCTATGCGGGCGACCTGTCCCGCCCCGGCGCGAACAGCGAATACCACCTGGTCGAACGCGCGATCGTCGGGCGGCGGCCCGCGGCGCTTGCCCCCGCGACCGCCGCCGCCCTGCCGCTCACCGCGCTCACCGCCTGGGAGGCGCTCTTCGACCGGCTCGGCCTGACGCCCGGCGCGGTGCCCGCCCCCGCCCCGCGCAGCCTGCTGATCGTCGGCGGCGCGGGCGGCGTCGGCTCGATGGCGATCCAGCTCGCGCGGCTGGTGCCGGGGCTCACCGTGATCGCCACCGCCTCGCGGCCGCAATCGCGCGCCTGGTGCCTGTCGCTTGGCGCCGATGCGGTGATCGACCATTTCGCCGACCTCGAGGCGCAGATCGCCGACCTCGGCCTTGCGCCGCCCGATCTCGTCTTGCTGGCGAACGACCCCG
Organism: Paenirhodobacter huangdaonensis; assembly: GCF_004022465.1. Lineage (NCBI taxonomy): Bacteria > Pseudomonadati > Pseudomonadota > Alphaproteobacteria > Rhodobacterales > Paenirhodobacter > Paenirhodobacter huangdaonensis. Next base: position 51,235 of record NZ_SAVA01000016.1, read on the forward strand.
ACCGGCACTTGCCCGCCCTCGCCCGGCTGATCGCGCCCGGCGGCCGGATCTGCTGCATCGTGCCCTTCGCGAGCCCGCCCGACATCGGCGCGCTGATGCGCAAGAGCGCGGGGCTGGTGTGGGAATTCATGTTCACCCGACCGATGTTCGCCACCCCGGACCGCGCCCGGCAGGGCGAGATCCTGACCCGCGTCGCACAGATGGCGGCCGAGGGGCGGCTGCGCCCGACCGGCACCGAGACGCTGTCACCGATCTCGGCCGACACCCTGCGCGAAGCCCACCGCCGGATCGAGAGCGGCCGCACGATCGGCAAGATCGTCCTGTCCGGCTTCTGACTTTCCCGACAAGACAAGGAGATACGAATGTCTGCCGTCGACCTGACCCAATCCTTCCTCGGCGCGGTGTTTTCCGGCCAGCTCGAGGAGGCCCTCGCCCTGACCGCGCCCGAGGCGCGCTTCATCTCGGTCAGCCCGCGCGACAGCGCGGCGAACCCGCTGCACGGCACCTTCGTCGGCCCCGAGGGGGCAAAGGCCTTCTTCGGCGCCTTCGGCGCGCTGCTGGAGCCGGGCGACTTCACCGTCGAGGCGGCCTTCGGCGATGACCACCACGCCGCGCTTTACGGCCAGTTCCGCCACACCGTGCGCGCAACCGGCAAGCCCTTCGCGAGTGACTGGGCGCTCATTACCCGGGTCGAGGGCGGCAAGCTGACGCTCTATCACTTCTACGAGGACAGCGACGCGCTGACCCGCGCCCGCGCCTGACCGGCACGGCAGGGGTTGGCGCCGGCGCCGATCCCTGCTTTCTGTCCCCCGCGACACCGACCGAGGGCCATATGGACGAGCTTTCCGCGCTGCAATGGGACGATATCCGCTTCTTCCTGGCGCTTGCCCGCGCGGGCAGCCTGTCGCGGGCGGCCCGCGCGCTGCAGGTCGAGCATTCGACTGTCGCGCGCCGCGTCACCAGCCTTGAGACGGCGCTGGCGCTGCGCCTCTTCGACCGGCTTGCCAAGGGCTGGAGCCTGACCGCCGAGGGCGAGGAGCTGCTTGGCAAGGCGGCCACGGTCGAGGCGCAGATCCTCGGCCTTGCGCGCATCGCGCGCGAACAGGACCCGATGGCGGGGCGGGTGCGGCTCTCGGCGCCGCCGGTGCTGCTCGCCGAGCTGCTGATGCCCACCGTCGCCGCGCTGAGCGCGGCGCATCCGGGGCTGACGATCGAGCTCGAGGGCAGCCGGCGCGAGGCCGACATGATGCGCGCCGAGGCCGATATCGCGCTGCGCATCGGCCTGCCCGAAACCGGCGACCTGATCGCGCGGCGCATCGCCGAGATCGGCTACGGGCTTTACGGCGCGCCCGGCCTGCCCGAGGCGCCGCGGCGCTGGATCGGCTTTGACGACAGCCTGCCGGGCCTTGCGCAGAAACACTGGCTCGAGACCGAAATGGCCGGCGCCGAGCCCGCGATCCGCAGCAACGACATGGCGACGATGGCGCAGGCGGCACGCGCCGGGCTGGGGCTGGCGCTGCTGCCGCATTTTCTGGGCGCGGCGGACCCGGCGCTGTGCGCCTATCCCGCGCACCAGTCTGCCTTCAGCCGCCCGCTCTATCTGATCCTGCACGCCGACATGCGCCGCGCGCCGCGGGTGCGGGCGGTGGCCGACGCGCTGGTCACCGATCTGAAGGCCCGGCTCGATCCGCACTGAGCGGCCGCGGGCCCGGCCGGCAGATCGGCAGGTCGGCAGGTCGGCAGGTCGGCAGGTCGCAGAGATCGACGACGGCACGGTCAGCAACAAGGCGGTCTTCCCCGCCCCCAGATCCGGACCTGTATCGCCCGCCTTCTGCGCCACCCCATGAGCCTCGCGAGCGGCAAGGACCGCATGGGGCCCTGATTGCGCCCCCCTCAAGAGTGGAAGCGCCCGGTGCGCGAATGGCACGCGGGGAAAAGCCAGCGCGCACTCATCTTCGAGCGCCGCGCCCCAAATGGCGTCATCAACGCGCCGCAGAACGAGCGCTCGGACGGCTTCAGTCCTGATGGGCCTGGCGCCTGTATTGCTGATCGAAGATCATCTCCTCCAGCGCGTCGCAGAGAGGATTGTTCGCCGCGGCGCCACGGATCAGGACCAGATCCAGCGCCTCGGGCATCCGCAGGCCGCCCGCACCTTCCGGCAAGATGAGCTGCGGCGGCGCCGAAAGGCGGGTCACCGCGGCGACCGCCAGCCCCGCCTCGACGATCGTCAGAAGCCCCGCGAGGCTCGAGCTTTCATAGGTCGCGCGGAAGGTGACGTTGCTTCTCTCCAGCGCGGTCAGAACCACCTTGCGCGCATGGCTGCCGGGCTCGAACAGCGCCACCGGCAGCGGGCGCCGTTCCAGCGCCAGGCGGTCGCGCGCGGAAATCCAGACCATCGGCTCGCGGCGCACCAGCTTGCCGGTGACGCCATCGGATCGCGTCACGATGGCCAGATCCACCTGCCCCGCGTTCACCAGCGGCGCAAGCGCCGTGGTCTGGGCGCAGACGACCTTGATATCCGCCAGGGGATACTGCACCCCGAATTGCTCGAGCACGGGCGGCAGAAACTGCGAGATGAAATCATCCGGCGCCCCGATGGTGATCGCGCCGCGGATGTCGGGCTTGCGAAAGGTTTCCGCAGCTTCGTCATGCAGGCGCAGGATGCGGCGGGCATAGGCCTCGAGGCGCTCGCCCTCGCGCGTCAGGGCAAGGTTTCGGGTGTCGCGCAGGAACAGCACCACGCCGGTTTCCGCCTCGAGCCGTGCGATGTGGGTCGAGATCGTCGCCGCAGAACGATGCACCCTTTGCGCGGCGCGGCCGAAGCCCTTCGCGTCGATGCAGGCGATGAATGTGCGCAGCAGCACATGATCGAGCTGAATCATTCTTTGGCAACCCCTAATAATTCCTTCAAACCATATTGATTGTTTGTTGAAAGGCCATGGCTATTTTGACCTCGAGGCAGGCATGGGAGCACATGGATGACGCCGCAGAGACAGGGAATTGCGGGGGTTGTCGTGGCGCAGACCACGCTCGGCACCTTGGGGCTTTGCGTGATCGAGGCCGGGACTGATCCGCTCTCGACCGCCTTCTATCGCTGTGCCATCGCGGCCCTGGCGCTCGCTGCCTATGCCGCCCTGCGGGGCGATCTGCGCGCGCTGTTCCGCCTTCCGGCTCGGGTGTTGTTGCTCGCGCTTTTGAGCGGGGTGCTGATGGTCGGGAACTGGGTGCTGTTCTTCGAGGCGATCCGCCGCTCGGGGATCGCTGTCGCGACGATCGTCTTTCACGTTCAGCCCTTCGTCATGGTGCTGATCGGGGCACTGGTCTTTCGCGAACGGCTTCGCCTTCTCACCCTCGGCTGGATCGCGCTGGCACTGTTCGGGCTCACGCTCGCCACCGGGATCTTCGATGCCCCCGAAGGCCATGGGCCGGACTGGATCGGCGTGCTCTGTGCCGTCGGCGCGGCAATTCTCTATGCCGTCGTCACGATCATCGCCAAGGGGTTCCCGCGTTCAAGCGGCGCGCAACTGACCCTGGTGCAGTGCCTGTGCGGGGTTCTGGTGCTTGCGCCATGGTTGCCGTTGCCGCCGCAAAATCTCGGGGCGGAACAATGGGGCTGGCTTGCGATGATCGGAGGCGTGCATACCTGCGCGGTCTATGTCGTGCTCTATAACGCCTTGCCGAAGCTCCCCACCGCCACGGCAGCCGTCCTGCTGTTCCTCTATCCGATCAGCGCAATCGCTGTGGATGCGCTCTGGTATGGCCATGCCATCACGGGTTTGCAGATCATCGGATTTCTCTGCGTCCTGCTGGCGAGCCTCGCGATCACGCTCAAATGGGGCGGCCCCGCAAGGAACCGGCCCGAGCAGGTTGATCGCGCCGGAAATCGGCGGGTCGCAACTGAGGTTCGATAGCGTTCTGCCCGATCGCGGAGCCGGACATCGCAGCCGAGATGCGGCCATGGGGGGCCGACGGTCATATCGCCGCCAGCGCCACGGCATCCGGCCCGGCCGGATAGTGCAGCCGATCGGCCCCGTCCGTCGCGGCCAGGAACACCGCCTCGGCCACATCGCTTTCCGTCGTGGTCATCGACGGATTGGCAAAGGCGGCAAAGATCGGCGCGGCGAAATCGGCATAGGCCGGCGGGATCATGTCTTTGATCGTAAAGTCGATATTCTGCGAGAAGCGCGTGGTCGGCGCATAGCCCGGCTCGACCAGTTTCGCGCGCACGCCGAAGGCTCCCAGCTCATGCGCCTGCGATCCGGTGAAACCTTCGATCGCCTGCTTGCTTGCGGTATAGGCGGCGGCGAGCGGCAGGAGGCGCACGCCTTCGGGCAACAGCCCATCGCGTAGGGTGCGCATGGTGGCGGTGATGGTCCAGCCCCGGGCATGGAAGTGGCGGGCGGTCTCAAGGCCGTAGCCCGACGAGGTGCCGGCGATGAGGACGGTGGTCACGAGGATCTCCTTCGCAGTTGACAGGAGGGATGTGGCCCGGACGAATAGGACGATCATCAATCAGAGGCTCTGTTGCCCGCCACGGCGCCGCGCGTCGGCTACATTGCACGAGCGCCCGGGGCGTGGGATTACATAACGACCGCAACGCAGGGGAAAGGCTTGCCATGTTCGTGACAGCCCTGATGTTCGGGATGATGGTCCTGATCCTCTCCCTTCAGCTCTGGGGCGGCTTCCCGCCCATTTACCGCCCTTCCGGCAAGCTGCCCGCGGCGGAGATCCGGCGCCTTCTTCCGCATCTTTTTCTGATCTTTCCGGCGATGGCCGCCTTCGTGGTGTTCGAACGTCCGATCCTGCTCGCGCTCATGGGGGCGGTCGGGCTCTGGGGCGGCTGGCGGATCCGCCGCATCATCTCGAAAGCGGGCGCCGCGCCCCGTTTCGTGCCGCGCTGGCCGATTTTCACTCTCCATCCCATGCTCGTCTTCGATCTGTGGACGCTTGGCGGCGCCGCGGCCTTCGCCGCGCTCAGGCTGATATGACCGGCCCCGCGAACGCCCGACCGGGGCGGATCACGCTTGTGATGGCGGGGCTGATCGCGGCGGGCTATGCCGATCTGGAGCCCCTGTCGGTGCTGAACGGGCCGCGCATCCCAGCCGTTTTTGTCGCGGCGCTATGGGGGGTCATCATCGCGCCATTCCTGCCACTCGCCTGTGCGCTCATGGCGCGCTACGCGCCTCTGCGGTTGCCGGGCGTCGTGCTGGTGGCGGGGACGATTTGCACTGCGGTGCTGGGAGCCCTGATCACCCTCGTCGCGATGATGGACGGAATATCCGCATTCGTTTTCCTCGAGGGATCGACGCTGACCCTTGCCGTCGCGGGAGGGCTTCAGATGCTGGGCGGCACCGCCGGGAGCCGCAAGATCGCTGCCTTGCTGATGGCCTTGCCCACCCTCACGGGCCTGTGGTCGCTCGCGACGGTGCCCGCAGTCGCGCTTTCGGCGTTGCGGCTCGCCGATGGCCGGCCCTATTGCATCGGGCACCACGGGGTGCAGGGGCCCCTCGAAAGCTGGGCCGAGTTGCGGGGCCTGTCGCTCTATACGACCCGGACCGGCTACAAGAGCACCTCGCACTGGTATCTGCATGCCGTGCTGATCGTGCAGGAGAAGGGCGGCATCTCGGTCTGGAACTGGTCCTTCGGCGCGATGAGCTTCACGCCACTGCCCCATCCCGGGCGGTTGTTGGTGAGCGCCGGTTCCGAATGCACGCCCGAACCCGGCTTCCTCGCCGCACTTGCCCCGGTCTGAGGCCTCTTTCCGCAATGATCCGGCCCGGGTAATCTGCCCGCATCATGAAGAAATACCCGCGCACGTTTCATTTACCGATTTCACCCGGTGCCAGCAGCGACGACAAGATCATGACCACGCTTGACGGGTTGATCTGCGACGATCTGGTGATCACCGAGAAGATGGATGGCGAGAACACGACCCTGCACCGGGGGGGCAGCCATGCGCGCAGCCCCGACAGCCGGGGCCACCCGTCGCGCGACTGGCTCAAGGCTTTTGCCGCGGGCATCACCCCGCATCTGGCCGAGGGCGAGCGGATCGTCGGCGAGAACCTTTTTGCGCGCCATTCGGTCGGCTATGAGGCTCTGCCCGCGTGGTTTTTGGGCTTTGCCTGGATCATCGGCGACGAGGTGCAGCCCTGGGATCAGACACTGCTCCGTTTCGACGAGTTGGGCATCACACCGGTTCCGGTCCTCTGGCGCGGCTCCTATCGCCCGGGGCTGTTCGAGACCATCGCAGCCGGGCTCGACACCAACCGGCAGGAAGGGTTCGTCGCGCGCGTGACGGACGCCTTCCCCGAGGCGGAAATGCCAATGCGGATGGGCAAATATGTCCGCGCAGGCCACGTGCAAAGCGAGACGCACTGGATGCACGCGCCCCTTGTGCCGAACGGGCTGAAGGGCGCATGAGCGTCTGGCGGGCACTCTTGCATCTGGCGGTCGCCGCCGTGCTGACGGCGCTCACGCAGCTGGGCGGGCTTGCCTGGCTTGCCAGCCGGCTGTTCCGGCGCAAGCTTCTCGCCTTTGCCGGGCTCTATCTGGCGCTTTGGCTTGGGGCGCTCGTCCTCGCGCCACAGTTCGGGCGTGTGCCGATCGCATGCCACGGGAACGGCCCGCTGGTGATGCGCTCCTGGGTCTTTTGCCTGGCGAACCGCAATTATGTCGCGCCAGAGCTCAAGGCGGCCGTCGAGGACATGGCGGCCGCGACGGCGGCGACCTACCCCGGCACCGTGACCCTTGCACTGGACGGCAACTTCCCGTTTCTGAACGGGTTTCCGCTTCTGCCGCACCTGTCGCACAACGACGGACGCAAGCTCGACCTTGCGCTTTACTATGCTGATCATGGCCGCTACCTGCCCGGTCGGACACGCTCGCCGCTCGGCTATTTCGCCTTCGAGCCGGGGCCGAACACCTGCCCGCCGCGCTTTCCAACCCTGCGTTGGGATCTCGCTTGGCTGCAACCGCTCTGGCGCGCCTACGCGCCCGACCCCGAGCGGATGCATCTTGCGCTGCGGTTGCTGGCGCGCGATCCCCGGATCGGCAAGATCTTCCTCGAGCCGCATCTGGCCGCGAAATTCGGCGCGGGCGTGACGAAGATCCGCTTTCAGGGCTGCGCCGCCGCCCGGCATGACGACCACATCCACATCCAGCTTTGAGCGGCTCCCTCATCTCTGTCGCGGGACGACCGCTCGTCAGAGCTCGGCGCCCTCGCTGCGGTGCACTTGAACAACCGCTTCGCCCCCCCGCTCAGAAGGTCACCTGGCGGCTCAGGGCCGTCTCACTCTCAGCGATGCGCCAGATAGTCCGCCGAAACGTACCCCGAGACACCGGGCTTGTCAGTGAGGAAGACCTTGCACCAGACCTTGCCGTTCGTCGTCACGCAGTTCTGGCGGGTGAGGCGCGTGCCGTCCGGCAGGCCGATGATGATCTTGCGATCGAGGCCCGGGCCTTCGCGAAGCTTCAGGAGGTCATCCGGCCCGGCACCTTTGACGACGGCACCGGAACCGACCGAGCATCCGGTCGCGATCATGAGGGCGAGGAGCGCAGCAAAATGAGGTCGCATCGTCAGTCCTGAATCGTTTCACCATCAGTACGACACCGTCACGCGAAAGGACAGCGGGCAGGACGCGACCCCGGATCCGCGCGGCATCGGAGTGGCCATTGACGGCCGATCCCAGCCGGGAGGAGCGCCGGTCCCGACCTGGATTTCGCCGTCGCACCTCGCGCGCGGCGGCTTCGGGGAATGGGCCCCGCGGACAGCTGCGCCCCGATTGGCCCGGACCTTGTCGGGTGCTGCACGAATGTCCGCGGACGGCGGCGACAGCGCCGGCTTGCGGCTACCGTGCGGGCCAGCCGTTTTCATGGATCACGCTCTCGAGCGCCAGCCTCCTGCGCCACCCCCGGGCTTCAAGCTCTGGCTTCGTGTAGAGGTCGTCGACATAGCCCGCGCAAAGATAGGCAACGATTTCCACATGGTCCGGGATGCCAAGCAGGCCGCGCAGGTCTTCCGGCCGGAAGATCGAAACCCAGCCGATCCCCACACCTTCCGCGCGGGCGGCCAGCCAGAGGTTCTGCACGGCGCAGACCGTCGAATAAAGATCCATGTCGCGATTGTGGGTCCGGCCCAGAACCACCTTCCCGCCTCGGCTCCGGTCGCAGGTCACGCAGATGTTCAGCGGCGCGGTCAGGATCCCCTCGAGCTTCAGCGACCGGTA
>NZ_SAVA01000017.1:0-57421 GCF_004022465.1 Paenirhodobacter huangdaonensis
GACGGCACGGGGGTCGATCTGGCGAACGTGAAGATGTCGATGAACCCGTTCGACGAGATCGCGGTCGAAGAGGCGATCCGCCTGAAGGAAAAGGGCGTGGCGTCGGAGATCGTGGTGGTCTCGGTGGGCGTGAAACAGGCGCAGGAAACCCTGCGCACGGCGCTCGCCATGGGCGCCGATCGCGCGATCCTGGTGATCGCGGCCGAGGATGTGCATCAGGACATCGAGCCGCTCGCGGTGGCGAAGATCCTCGCCAAGGTGGCGGCCGAGGAACAGCCCGGGCTGATCATCGCCGGCAAGCAGGCGATCGACAACGACATGAACGCGACCGGGCAGATGCTCGCGGCGCTTCTGGGCTGGAGCCAGGCGACCTTCGCCTCGGAGCTGGCGATCGAGGGCGACAAGGCCCGGGTCACCCGCGAGGTCGACGGCGGGTTGCAGACGATCGAGGTGAAGCTGCCGGCGATCGTCACCGCCGACCTGCGGCTCAACGAGCCGCGCTATGCCTCGCTGCCGAACATCATGAAGGCAAAGAAGAAACCGCTCGAGGAAAAGACCGCCGCCGATTACGGCGTCGACGTCACGCCGCGGCTCACCGTGGTGAAGACCGCCGAGCCCGCGGGCCGCTCGGCCGGCATCAAGGTCGGTTCGGTCGACGAGCTGATCGCGAAACTCAAGGACGCGGGGGTGATCTGATGTCGGTTCTTCTGATTGCGGAAGTGAGCAGCCTCGACGCGACGGCGAAGGCGCTGTCGGCGGCGAAGAAACTCGGCCCGGTGACGGTGCTGGTGGCCGGCGCGGGCGTCGATGCGGCGCCCTTCGCGGCGCTCGATGGCGTGGCGAAGGTGCTGGTTGCCGATGACGCGGCCTATGCGCATGGGCTCGCCGAGCCGCTCGCCGATCTCGTCGTCTCGCTCGCGGGCGGCGTCAGCGCGATCGTCGCGCCCTCGACGGCGGCGGCGAAGAACGCCCTGCCGCGGATTGCGGCGCTGCTCGACGTGATGGTGCTCTCGGATGTCATCGGCATCGTCGATGCTGACACCTTCGAGCGCCCGATCTATGCCGGCAACGCGATCCAGACGGTGAAATCCTCGGACAAGGTCAAGGTGATGACCGTGCGCACGACGGCCTTCGAGGCGGCGGGCGCGGGTGCTGCGGCGCCCATCGAGGCCGCCGCTCCGGCGGGCGACAAGGGGCTCAGCTCCTGGGTCGAGGACAAGGTGGCGACCTCGGATCGCCCGGAACTGACCTCGGCGAAGATCGTCGTCTCGGGCGGCCGCGGCGTCGGCTCGGAAGAGAACTTCGCGATCATCGAGGCGCTCGCCGACAAGCTCGGCGCGGCGGTCGGTGCCTCGCGCGCGGCGGTCGACAGCGGCTTTGCGCCGAACGACTGGCAGGTCGGGCAGACCGGCAAGGTGGTGGCGCCCGAGCTTTACATCGCCTGCGGCATCTCGGGGGCGATCCAGCACCTCGCCGGGATGAAGGACAGCAAGATCATCGTCGCGATCAACAAGGACGAAGAGGCGCCGATCTTCCAGGTCGCCGATTTCGGCCTCGTCGCCGACCTGTTCCAGGCGGTGCCGGAGATGACCGCGAAGCTCTGACCCCGCCGGGCGGGGGCGCGGCCCCGCCGAGGCAATGCCTCGGCCCCGGATGTATTTGCGGCAAGATGAAAACAAAGGGCGCTCCGATCGGGGCGCCCTTGCTTTTTCCTGGTGCAAATACTCCGGGGGGTGAGGCGAAGCCGAGGGGGGCAGCGCCCCCCTTTGGGGCCTCATTCCCGCCCCTTGGGCGGTGTGCGCCGCCGGCTCGGGCTCTCGCCGGTCCAGCGCCGCCAGGCGCGCCAGAAGGCGGTGCCGTCGGCATAGCCGAGCGCGCTTGCCACCGCCTCGACGCGCATGCCGTGCTCGTGCAGCAGGGTCTCGGCCCGGGCCCGGCGCACTTCGGCCAGCAGCCCGCTCAGGCTCTCGCCCTCGTCCGCGAGCCGCCGCTGCAGGCTGCGCGGCGAGATCCGCATCGCGGCGGCGATCGTCTCGAGCGTCACCGGCCGCACCCCGAGATGCAGCCCGATCAGTGCCACCACCTGCTCGCGCACCGAGCCCGCGTGAGGCGCCTCGCCGATGAGATCGCCGAGGTGACGCTCGATCAGCGCGATCATGTCGGCGTCCTCGGTGCGGTGCGGCCGGTCGGCCTCGGCAGCCGCCATGACGATCGCATTCGCGCCCTGCGAGAACAGCACCGGCGCCCCGAACATCCGCGCGAGCGTCATGGCGCCCGGACCCTCTGGATGGGCGAAATGCACCTCCTCGGGGCGCCAGCGGGTGTCGAAGCCGGTGCGGATCAGGGTGCAGATCCCGGCGAGGGTGAACTCGCTGTCCTGCCGGCAGGGGCGGGGGCGGGGCGCGCTGATCATGTAGCGCAGCACCAGATGCGCGCCGTCATCCTCGAGGCTGACCTGCGTGCCGCTTTGCAGCGCCCCCGACCAGCGCGCCAGCGCCGCAAGCCCGCGCCGGATCGTTGCCGCCTGCACCGCGCGCAGCCCGATCGGGGCAAGCGTGCCCGGCCGCATGCCGAAGCCGAGCCGCGCGCCCAGCAGCGGGTCGCCCGCCAGCTCGGCCGCCTGTTCGAAGATGTCGAGATAGGCGGCGAGGGGAATCGGGGTGTAGAGGTCATCGAAGATCTCGGCCGACAGCCCGTTGCGATGGAGCAAAATTCCCATTCTGCTCAAATCGTTATCAAAGTACGCGAAAATCGGCTCAAGAACTAGAGCGCGGACGGACAGGATTTTCGGCAAGGGAGCGTTGGAGGGCGGCATTGGCGCGGTTTCTCCGTTCGAAACGGCCATTTGGCGTGAAGTATCGGATTTGTGGCGCAAGATGCAATGGTCTCGGGCCCGAGGCGGCAGGGTAACTCGTCCCTAAATGACATAACTCTGACAGGGATGATCACCAGATGGACAATCAGACAGGCGCAAATCGTCTGCAGGGAAATTCGATCGGCTTGACCCATATCGTGTTCTTCGTGGTCGCCGCGGCGGCGCCGATGACCGCGGTGGTGGGGGCGACGCCGCCGGCCTTTGCCTTTGGCAATGGCGCGGGGGTGCCGGGTGCCTTCATCCTGTCGGGCATCCTTTACCTGCTGTTCTCGGTGGGCTTCACCGCGATGACCCGGCATGTGACCGGGGCCGGCGCGTTTTACGCCTATATCTCGCGCGGGCTTGGCAATGGTGCAGGGATCGGCGGCGCGCTGATGGCGCTGCTTGCCTATTTCGCGATCCAGATCGGCATCTATGCGCTTTTCGCCGTGTTCATGGCGGGGGCGATGGAAAGCCTTGGCGTCTCGCTGCCGTGGTGGCTGTGGTCGCTGGCGGTGCTGGCCGTCGTCGTGCTTTTCGGACGGCGCAACATCGCGATCTCGGGCCGTATCCTTGGCCTGTGCATGATCGCCGAGCTGGTGATCTTGCTGTTTCTCGACATCGCGATCGTGATGCACGGTGGTGCCGAGGGGCTGAGCCTTGCGGGTTTCCGCCCCTCCGAGGTCTTCGGCCCCGGGCTTGGCGTGACCATGGTCTTCGTGCTGGGCGCCTATGTCGGCTTCGAGGCCACCGCGATCTTCGGCGAGGAGGCCTGCGATCCCGACCGCACGATCCCGCGCGCGACCTATGTCGCGGTGCTGCTGATCACCGCCTTCTATGCGGTCTCGACCTGGGCGATCGTGCAGTTCTACGGCCCGGCCGCGGTGGCGGGTGCGGCGACTGAGAACCTCGACGGTTTCTACTTCGCCGCCGCCGAGACGATGCTCGGTCACTGGTCGGTGCAGGTGATGAACGTGCTGCTGCTGACCAGCCTCTTTGCCTGCCTGCTCTCCTTCCACAACACGCTCAACCGCTATTTCTATGCGCTCGGCCATGAGGGGCTGGCGTGGAAATCGCTCTCGGCGGTGCACGAGACGCATGGCTCGCCGCATGTCGCGGGGCTGGTGCAGGCGGGGCTCGTCGCGCTGATCCTGCTGGGCTTCGGCCTCTCGGGGGCCGATCCCTACACCCTCGTCTTCTCCTGGATGTCGGGGCTTGCCGTGCTGGGCATCCTGGCGGTGCAGGTGCTGGTTTCGGTCGCGGTGATCGTCTTCTTCCGCCGCACCGTGCATCAGCGCTCGGTGCTTACCGTCCTCGTCGCGCCGGTGCTGGCCATGGCCGGGCTGGTGGGGGCGTTCCTTCTCGTCTCCTCGAACCTCACCCTGCTCACCGGCTCGGAAAACCCGATCGTGCTCGCCTTCCCCGAGATCGTGATCGCCACCGGCGCCTGCGGTTTCCTGTTCGCCGCCTGGCTCAAGCACCGCCGGCCCGAGCATTTCGCCCGCCTCGGCCGCGCCTTCGACTGACCTTCCTCCTGCCGCGACGATCCGCAGGTGCCCCCGGTGCGGGCGGCGCCGTGGCAGGGCTCACCCTTTCTGCAAGCAGTGAAAGACCCAAGATGACTGCCCTTCCCAAGATCGACTTCCTCTACCTCTCCGAACCCGAGATGATCCGCGCCGGCGTCACCGACATGCCCGCCTGCGTCGATTGCATGGAAGAGATGTTCGGCCTGCTCTATCACGGCGACTACCGCATGGCCGGCGCCAACAACGACAGCCATGGCGCGATGGTGATGTTTCCGGAAAACTCGCCCTTCCCGGAGATGCCCAAGCCCACCGCCGACCGCCGCTTCATGGCGATGCCGGCCTATCTCGGCGGCAGCTTCCGCACCGCGGGCGTCAAGTGGTATGGCTCGAACATCGAGAACCGGCAAAAGGGCCTGCCGCGCTCGATCCTGATGTTCACCCTCAATGACGCCGACACCGGTGCACCGCTGGCCTTCATGTCGGCGAACCTGCTCTCGGCCTATCGCACCGGCGCGGTGCCCGGCGTCGGCGCGCGTCACCTGGCGCGCAGGGACTCGAAGATCGTCGGCATCCTCGGGCCGGGGGTGATGGCGCGCACCGCACTTGCGGCCTTCATCGCCGTCTGCCCGCAGATCGACACGGTGAAGGTGAAGGGGCGGGGCCAGAAGAGCCTCGACACTTTCATCGCCTGGGTGAAGGAGCATTACCCGCAGGTGACGACGATCGAGGTCGTCGACACGCTCGAGGCGGTGGTGCGCGGCTCGGACATCGTCACCTATTGCGCCTCGGGCGAGACCGGCGATCCGAGCCTCTACCCGATCGTCAAGCGCGAGTGGGTGAAGCCCGGCGCCTTCCTCGCGATGCCTGCGCCGTGCAACATCGACGCCGGCATGGAGGCGCCCGAGGTGCGCAAGGTGCTCGACAACACCGGGCTCTACGAGGCGTGGTTCGAAGAGCTGCCGAAGCCCGCGCACAACACCGTGCCGATCATCGGCGTGAAGTTCATGGACATGATCGCCGAGGGCCGGCTGGCGCGTGACGCGGTCGAGGACATCGGCAAGATCGTCGCGGGCGAGGCGCCGGGCCGGCGCACCGACGACGAGATCGTGCTGATGTCGGTGGGCGGCATGCCGGTCGAGGACGTGGCCTGGGGCACGGTGATCTATCGCAACGCGCTCGCCCGGGGGATCGGCACCAAGCTGAACCTCTGGGACGTGCCGGCGCTGCGCTGAGGAGAGCCGCCATGCAGGTGACCAAGATCAAGACCGGCTCGCCCTTCGAGGATCACGGCAGCTATTCGCGCCTTGTCGCGGTGGATGACTGGATCTTCGTGTCGAACACCGCCGGGCGCGACCCGGTGACGAAGGAGATCCCGGCCGAGATCGGCGCGCAGACCCGTCAGGTCTTCGCCAATGTCGCGCGCGCGCTTGCCGCCGTGGACTCGGGGCTCGAGGACGTGGTGATGAGCCGGGTCTTCATTCAGGAGCCCGCCGACACGCAGGCGGTGATGACCATCGTCGGCGAGATGTTCCGCGGCATCGACCCGGCCACCACCGTGACCTGTCCGCCGCTCGGCTCGACCGTCTACCGTGTCGAGATCGAGGTGACGGCGCGCCGCGGTGCGGGCCGGGCCGAGACCGAGCGGCGCGTGATCGCAGTGTGACCGACGGGCCCGCCGTCTTTGTGCGGCGGGCCCTTCCGACTTTCCCGACCGACTTTCCCGACCGACATTCCCGACCGAAGGAGAACCGCCATGGCGCCCGTTCAAACCCCCGTCCAGACCAGCCGCGACGCGCCCGAGAAGACCTCGGTCGTGGTGATCGGCGGCGGCATCGTTGGCCTGTCCGCCGCGCTGGTGCTGGCCGAGCGCGGCATTCCCGTCACCGTGCTGGAAAAGGGCCGGATCGGGGCGGAACAATCCTCGCGCAACCTTGGCTGGGTGCGCAAGATGGGGCGCTCGGCCCCCGATGTGCCGCTGGCGCAGGCGGCCGACCGGCTCTGGGCGGCGATGCCCGGCCGGCTTGGTGCCGAGGTCGGTTATCGTCAGGCCGGGATCATGTATCTCGCCCGCACCGAGGCCGAGATGGCGATGCACGCCGACTGGCTGAAATCGGTGGCCGATCTGGCGCTCGACAGCCGGCTGCTGCGGCCCGCCGACATCGACGCGCTGGTGCCGGGCGGGCGCGGGCAGTGGGCGGGCGGCATCGTCACCCCCTCGGACGGGCGCGCCGAGCCGACGCTTGCCGCGGCGGCGATTGCCGCGGCAGCGATCGCGAAGGGCGCGGTGATCGTCGAAAACTGCGCGGTGCGGACGCTTTCGCGTGCCGCGGGCCGGGTCTGCGGCGTGGTGACCGAGCGCGGCGAGATCGCCTGCGAACAGGTGCTGCTTGCGGGCGGGCTGTGGTCGCGCCGCTTTCTCGGCAATCTCGGGATCTCGCTGCCGACGCTGCCGCTCGTGTGTTCGGTCTTCCGCACCGCGCCGATGGAGGGGCCGACCGAGATCGCCGTGGGCGGGCCCGACTTCTCCTTCCGCAAGCATCGCGACGGCGGCTTCATCATCACGCAGCGGGGCGCGCTTGGGGCGCCGCTGATGCTCGACCACCTGCTGATCGGGATGCGCTATCTGCCGATGCTGCGCGGCCAGCGCAAGTTCTTGCGCATCGGCCTCGGGCGCGAGGCGCTGACCGACCTTGCGCTGCCGCGGCACTGGCGGGCCGGGGCGATCTCGCCCTTCGAGCGGCTGCGGGTGATGGACCCGCCGACGCGGCCCGACCTGAACGCCGAGGCGCTGGCCAATCTGCGCGCCGCCTGGCCGGCCTTCGAACAGGCCCGGATCGTCGAGGCCTGGGCGGGGATGATGGACATCACGCCCGATTCACAGCCGGTGATCGGGCCGGTCGAGAAGGTGCCGGGGCTGATGCTGGCCACCGGCTTTTCCGGCCACGGCTTCGGCACCGGGCCGGCGGCGGGGCAGCTTGCGGCGGATCTGCTGTGCGGCACGCCGCCGATCGTCGATCCCGCGCCCTACCGGCTCGGGCGGCTCTGAAACGGAAACGGCGCCCCCAGCAGGGGGCGCCGTCGTTTTGCGGGAGGGGGGCCGGGGCCGGCCGCCGCTCAGAACAGGAAGTCGTTCGCCGAATAGGCCTGACCCGCGCCGAAGTCGGAGACGTGGATGTTGTTCAGCAGGATGCTGTTGTCGCCGTCGACGATCATCGCGAAGCCGGTGCCGGCATCGGTGCTGAGGTGGTTGTTCACCAGATCGGTGAAGCTGGTGATCGCGGTGACCCCGGTCAGCACGATCCGCTCGGCATCGTCGGCGCTGAAGTCCTGGATGACGTCATGGCCGAAGCCGTTGGTGAAGACGAAGCGGTCGGCGCCGAACCCGCCGTTCAGCGTGTCGTCGCCGGCCCCGCCCAGGAGCGTGTCGTTGCCGGTGCCGCCGCGCAGGGTGTCACTGCCAAAGCCGCCATCGAGACTGTCGTCACCATTGCCGCCATCGAGCAGATCACGGCCGAAGTTGCCAACCAGGCTGTCATTGCCATTGTCGCCGAAGATGCGGTCATTGCCGTCGCCGCCCTCAAGCCGGTCCGCGCCGGTGCCGTCGCCGCCACGGAGCGTGTCATTGCCGGCGCGGCCGTAGAGCACATCATCGCCATAGCCGCCGTCGAGGACGTCATTGCCGTTGCCGCCGTCGAGCGTGTCGAGCCCGCCGCCGCCGGCGAGCGCGTCATTGCCCGCGCCCCCCAGCAGACGGTCGTTGCCGTTGCCGCCGTCAAGGCTGTCGGCGCCGGTGCCGGCGCCGCCGGACAGGCTGTCGTTGCCCTCGCCGCCGAACAGGCGGTCGTTGCCATAGCCGCCATCGAGATTGTCGTTGCCGTCGCCGCCCTCGAGGCGGTCGTTGCCGCCGCTGCCGCGCAGCAGGTCATTGCCGCCGCCGCCGAGCAGGCTGTCGTTGCCATTGCCGCCGTCGAGGCTGTCGGCGCCGGTGCCGTCGCCGCCATAGAGCTGATCGTCGCCGCCGCCGCCGAGCAGGGTGTCGTCGTTGAACCCGCCGTCGAGAGTGTCGTTGCCGTCGCCGCCGTCGAGGCGGTCGTTGCCGCCACTGCCACGCAGCAGGTCATTGCCGCCGCCGCCGAGCAAGGTGTCATTGCCGAGCCCGCCGTCGAGGCTGTCGGCGCCGGTGCCGCCGCCGCCATAGAGCCGGTCGGCGCCGGTGCCGCCGAGCAGGGTGTCGTCGCCGAACCCGCCGTCGAGGCTGTCGGCGCCGGCCTCGCCGTCGAGGCGGTCGTTGCCGGCATTGCCGCGCAGCAGGTCGTTGTCGTCGCCGCCGAACAGCGTGTCATTGCCGAGCCCGCCGTCGAGCGTGTCATTGCCGAGCTCGCCATACAGCCGGTCGTTGCCGATCTCGCCGAAGATCGCGTCGTTATGGGTGCCGCCATGCAGGGTATCATCGCCGGCGCCGCCATAGATCCGGTCGGCGCCGCCGCCGCCATAGACCAGATCGCCACCATCGGCATCGGTGTCACCGCCCGAGATCGTGTCGGCGCCGAGACCGCCGATGATGGTGTCCTGGCCGTCGCCACCGTCGAGGCTGTCGTTGCCGGGGCCGCCGTCGATGCTGTCGTTGCCAAGCCCGCCGAGCAGCGTGTCATAGCCGCCGTTGCCGATCAGCGTGTCATTGCCGAGATCGCCCAGATAGTTGTCATTCGCCGCGGTGCCGACGAAGGTGTCATCCCCGTCGGTGCCCACGCCCTGGACCTGGCCGCCGGCGACGATGAACTGCCACACCCCGGTGACGCCGGTGTTGCCGGCGCTGTCCTCGAGTGCGAGCATCGCCGCCTGGTTGCCGGAGGTGGGCAGCTCGAAATAGGTGTTGCCGAGCGAGAAGCCCGCCCGCGCCACGGTGCCGCCGAGCCCGCCGGTGCCGCCCGAGGCGTCGCCCGTCGTCCATTCCACGTCGCCATAGCGGAAGATGATCTCGACATTGCCGGCGCCACGGTCGATCAGTTCGAGCTGGAAGGAGTTCTGCAGATCGGTGTGGGTCCGGAAATAGCCCACGTCGTGCCAGGTGATGACGATCGAGTCGCGGCCTTCGTTGAAGTCCCAGAAGACATCGCCCGGGTTGGTCACGGTGGTCCCGTCGACGAGATAGTCGCGGGTGTCGACATCGGCCCAGTAGGGGGCGACGATCGCCAGACTGCTGTTGCCGATCTCGCCCGGGGTGTAGGTGCCCAGACCGCCGCCGAAGGTGACGTTGCCGTTCGTGTTCACCGCGAAGGTGGTGTAGGTCACGCCGCCGATCGTCAGCCCGTCCTCGAAGATCGAGGTGATGTCGATGTCGCTCTTGGAGCCGTCATCGTTGTGATAGAGCACATTGGCGCCGTAGCTCAGGAAGCCGTTGTTCGTGATCGGGGTGAAGTCGAGCACCGGCGTCGGCGTGATCTCGGTCAGCTGCACCAGCTGGTCGTCGAACTGCGCCTGCTCGACATCCCACAGGGTGTCGGTGCCGTCGATACCGCCGCCGTTGTGGCTGATGGTGAAGGAGTCGTTCGCGTTTGCGGTGATCGTGTATTGCGCGCGCAGGCCCGAGAAGGCCGCGGTATCGGTGCCAAGCCCACCCTGCAGGATGTCGTTGCCGGCGCCGCCGATCAGCACGTCATTGCCGCCATTGCCGGTCAGGGTGTTGCTGCGCTCGTTGCCGATCAGCAGGTCGGCCTGCGCCCCGCCCACGGCATTCTCGATCTGCGCGCCATTGGCGATGGCGAAGCCTCCGTCGATGCCGC
This sequence comes from Paenirhodobacter huangdaonensis, assembly GCF_004022465.1. NCBI lineage: Bacteria > Pseudomonadati > Pseudomonadota > Alphaproteobacteria > Rhodobacterales > Paenirhodobacter > Paenirhodobacter huangdaonensis. The sequence continues at coordinate 10,164 of NZ_SAVA01000017.1, forward strand.
TGTAGGTGCCGCCCGAATTGGTCAGCACGCGCGAGAAGAAGCCGCCGGCATTGTAATCGGGGTCGATGATCTCGGTCTGCAGGTCGGCCGAGAGATGCGTGAACATCGAGGTGTTCTGCAGCGCTGCGATCGAGGGGGCGGCGTCTGCGGCGATCTGGCTGCGGTCGAGCGTCGCGTCGTTGAGGTTGATCATCACCGAATTGGCGCTGTTGCCGTAGCGGATCGTGTCGGTGCCGCCGCTGTCCCAGATCGCGGCATAGGCGCGGCCGATGCTCATCGCGCCCTCGGCAAGCGACAGCGCCCCGCCGCGCGCATCAAAGAGCGTGTAGGTCGAGTTGCCCGCGGCATAGGTCTCGGCGCCGTATTGCTGCTGCAGCGCGGCGACGTCGAGCGCCATCATCGTGACCGCATGGCCATAGGCATCGGCATTGGTGGCGCCGGTGTAGGACATCACCGTGTAGCGCTCGTTGTCGAGCGCCGGGCCGACGCTGGTCGCGGCGGCGCCCTGGAACGGGTGGTAGAGGCCGAGCCCGTGGCCGATCTCGTGGATCAGGGTCCAGTTCGCATATTCCCCGCCGCCAAGCTCGGCCGGCGTTCTCATGTAGTCGAGATTGCTGGCGAAGGTGCCAAAGCTCCAGTAATCGCCCGCCGCGCGGGTCGCGCTTTGCGGGAACATGCAGAACCCTTCGAGCCCGGCATAGGCCGGGGCCGGCGTGTCCGAGCTGACCAGCACGATATCGGCGGTGGCCGCGGCGGTGGCACGGTCGGTCACCCGGCTGAAATCGGTGGCGATCACGCTGTCGATCATCTGGAAGGCGCGGACGGTCAGCGCGGTATAGGCGTAGGTCGTGTCCGCCATCGTCCCGTTGACGAAGTATTCATTGTAATTGGCGCGAAATTCGCTGTCGAGGTCGATGTCCGAGCCGGTCCCGAGATAGTATTGGAGGGTCCCGTCCGCCCATACGCGGTTGTTGGTGATATCGGCCAGCATCGTCTGTCCCGATGCCGGGAGTGCGCTGGAGATGGCGACTTCTGCCTTGGTCTGGGCCATGGGTAATCTCCTTTGGGCCAAAATCCTTCAGGCGGCAGGTGCACACCACAGCGCCGCTGCCCTCGGCCGGGCCGCGGATTGCGGAACCTCCCCCCACGTCAACAGGCTTGCCGAAAAAGGCTCAACCGTCAATTGGACAAAGGGCCGCGAGCACCGCAGAAACCTGCGCCGGCCGGAGCGCGGCAAGGTGGGCGAGCGTGATGCGCCTGCCCGGGCCAAGGCCGCACAGGGTCATGCGCACCGCGGCCTCGGGGCGGTCGACGGCGATCCGGGCGAGGGCGAAGCCGGGCTGCGCGGTGCCGAGCCGGTAGCCGAGGATGACCGTCGGCCGGGTGAACTTGCCCGACCCGAAGAGCGCTGCGGTCAGCGCGTCGATCGTCACCCCGCGCGCCGCCGCCGCCGCGGTCACATCGCTGCCGTCGGGCCCGGCGGGCAGTCCGGCAAGCCGCGCGAAAAGGTCCATCTCGGCGCGGACCGAGGCGGGGGGGGCGGGGCTGTCGTCGCTGCGGTAGCGGCGCAGCGTGCCCGGCGGCAGCGGCGCGTCGTCATCGCGCGCCACCGCGCCGGCAACGCCGGCCCAGCTTGCGGGGATCGGCAGGTCGCGGCCTGCCTGCGGCAGGGAGGTTTCGGCGCCCATGGCGTGGCCTTTCGTGAACGGGGGAAGGAGCGGCGCGAACGCGGGGACAAGCACCGCGCCCGCAAGGCCGCGCAGCAGCGTCCGGCGACGGGAAAACGGCATGGCGGGCCTCCTGCTGCCGCGGATCGGGTCGGCGGTATTTGGCGCCGAGGGCGGGCGTGCCGTCAACCCCTTGCGCGCCCGCCCGGCATTGCGTCGCAGGCGGGCGGCGAAAAGGGGGTTGCGCAGCCCCCGCCCGCGGCACATCTGTCGGGCAACGCGGTGGGCAGGCTGACAGGAGGCGCGGATGCACGGCGAATACAAGGTTCACGGCGGCAAGCTCGTCGTCGCCGATCTCGAGCTGCGCGAGGGACGGCTCACGCAGGTGCAGATCTCGGGCGATTTCTTCCTGGAACCCGGCGAGGCGATCTTCGACCTTGGCGCCGCGCTCGAGGGGCTGCCGGCCACGGCGACGGTCGAGGAGATCACCGCCGCGCTGCGCGCCGGGCTGCGCCCCGAGGCGGTGCTGGTGGGCTTCAGCCTCGAGGCGGTGGCGATCGCGGTGCGCCGCGCGCTCGGCGTCAGCCGCGGCTGGCGCGATTTCGAATGGCAGCTGCTCGACGGCGCACCGCTGTCGCCGGCGATGCATCTGGCGCTTGACGACGTGCTTGCCCACGAGGTCGCGGCCGGCCGGCGCGCGCCGACGCTGCGCTTTTGGGAATGGGAACGCCCGGCGATCATCATCGGCAATTTCCAGTCGCTGAAGAACGAGGTCGATCTCGAGGCCGCCGAAGCGCTGGGCGTCGAGACGGTGCGCCGGGTGACCGGCGGCGGCGCGATGTTCGTCGAGCCCGGCTCGACCATCACCTATTCGCTCTACGCGCCCGCCGAGCTGGTCGACGGCATGAGCTTTGCCGACTCCTACGCCTTCCTCGACACCTGGGTGCTGAAGGCGCTGAACGATCTGGGCATCGACGCGGTCTACAAGCCGCTCAACGACATCGCGAGCTCGAAGGGCAAGATCGGCGGCGCGGCGCAGAAACGCTATGCCGGCGGTGCGGTGCTGCACCATGTCACCATGGCCTATGACATGGACGCCTCGAAGATGATGCAGGTGCTGCGCATCGGCCGCGAGAAGCTGTCCGACAAGGGCATCGCCAGCGCCGGCAAGCGCGTCGACCCGGTGCGCAGCCAGACCGGGCTGGAACGTGACGCGGTGATCGAGCGGATGAAGACCACCTTCCTCGACCTGCACGGCGGCACCCCGGGGGCGATCACCGCCGAGGAACTGGCCGCGGCCGAGACGCTGGCGCGCGAGAAATTCGCAACCCCCGCCTGGCTGCACCACATCCCCTGAGGGCTGTCACAGGCTCATCCAGCTCTGCTCCACCACCGCCTCCATCGCGACATAGCTCGAGGTGGCGTGGACATGGGGCAGGGCGGAAATCTTCTCGCCCATGATCCGGCGGTAATCGGCCATGTCGCGCGAGCGCACCTTCAGCAGATAGTCGAAACCGCCGGCGATCATGTAGCACTCCTCGACCTCCTCGATCGCGCGCACCGCGGCGTTGAAGGCCGCCAGCGCGCGCTCGCGGGTGTCGCTCAGCCGCACCTCGAGATAGGTGACATGGGTCATGCCGAGCTTCAGCGGCGACAGGATCGCGCGATAGCCGGTGATCAGCCCCATCTCCTCCATCGCCTTGATCCGCGCCGCGACCGGCGTCTTCGACAGACCGACGCGGCGGGCAAGCTCGGTGATCGGCAGCCGGGCATTGGCGACGAGCTCGCTCAGGATCTTGCGGTCGGTGGCGTCCAGCGCGGGGTCCATGGTCTGAATTTGTCCTGAATTTTGGTCTAATCGGCTGCAATATTCGTCATCATTGGTCACAGCGTCCAGTGCGATTCGGGTACAGAATCCGGAAATCGCCTCTGGAGTGCCGCCATGATCGCCAAACCCGTCCCCGTCTTCCCCGCCCTCGAAGGCCCGGAAGTGAAATTCGCCGCCGAGGCGCCGCTGCTTGAGCGGCTCGTCGCCGCCGCGGCGATCACCGTCGAGACCCGCGCCGCGATCTCGGCGCGCGCCGCGGCCCTGGTCGGGCGCATCCGGTCCGAGGCGAAACCGACGCTGATGGAGCATTTCCTGGCTGAATACGGGCTGTCGACGCGCGAGGGCGTGGCGCTGATGTGCCTCGCCGAGGCGATGCTGCGCGTGCCCGACACCCAGACCATCGACGCGCTGATCGAGGACAAGATCGCGCCGGCCGAATGGGGCAAGCACCTCGGCACCGCGGCCTCGTCGCTGGTCAACGCCTCGACCTGGGCGCTGATGCTGACGGGCAAGGTGCTCGATGACGATCATCCGGGGGTGGCGGGCACGCTGCGCGGCGCGATCAAGCGCCTTGGCGAGCCGGTGATCCGTGCCGCCGTCGGCCGCGCGATGAAGGAGATGGGCCGGCAGTTCGTGCTGGGCGAAACGATCGAGGCGGGGCTTGCCAATGCCCGTGCCCGCGAGGCGATCGGTTTCACCTACAGCTATGACATGCTGGGCGAGGCGGCGATGACCGCGGCCGATGCGGCGCGCTATGACGCCGATTACACCCGCGCCATCGCGGCGATCGGCAAGGCGGCGACCAAGGCCTCGATCCACGACAACCCGGGGATCTCGATCAAGCTCTCGGCGCTGCATCCGCGCTATGAACTCGCGAACGAGGAGCGGGTGATGGCCGAGCTGGTGCCGGTGGTGCTGCGGCTTGCGCGGCAGGCCGCGGCGGCGGGCATCGGCATGCATGTCGACGCCGAGGAACAGGCGCGGCTGTCGCTGTCGTTCAAGGTGATCGAGGCGGTGATGGCCGATCCCTCGCTCGCCGGCTGGGACGGCATGGGCATCGTCGTGCAGGCCTATGGCAAGCGCGCGGGCCTGGCGATCGATGCGCTTTACGACATGGCCTGCCGCTATGACCGCAAGATCTGTGTGCGGCTGGTGAAGGGCGCCTACTGGGACGCCGAGATGAAGCTCGCGCAGGTCGAGGGGTATCCGGGCTTCCCGCTCTTCACCTCGAAGACGGCGACCGATGTCAGCTATATCTGCCTTGCGAGAAAGCTTTTCGGCATGGGCGACCGGATCTTCCCGCAATTCGCCGGCCACAACGCGCATACCGTCTCGGCGATCCTCGAACTCGCCGAGGGCCGTCCCTTCGAGTTCCAGCGCCTGCACGGCATGGGCGAGCGGCTGCATGACATCGTGCTGAAGGAAACGAAGGGCCGCTGCCGGATCTATGCGCCGGTCGGCGCGCATCGCGACCTGCTTGCCTATCTGGTGCGCCGCCTGCTCGAGAACGGCGCGAACTCGTCCTTCGTGCACCAGCTCGTCGACGAGAGCATCCCGCCCGAGGCGATCGCCCGCGACCCCTTCACCGCGCTGGCGACGGCCAAGGCGCCGGCAAGCCTTCTGGCGCCGGCCGATCTGTTCGGGCCGCGGCGCAAGGCCTCGAAAGGCTTCGATCTGTCCGATGCGCGGGTGATCGAGACGATCGAGGTCGCGTGCGAAGGGGTGATCCCCGATGCCGCGCCGATCACCGTCTCGGCCGCGACCGGCACGGCGCTCACCGTGACCAACCCCGCGACCGGCGCCGCCGTCGCGCAGGTGATCGAGGCCGATGCGGCGACGGTTGCGCGCGCCCTCGATGACGCCCGCGTCTGGGACGCGCCGGCGGCCGAACGCGCCGCGGTGCTGCGCCGCGCCGCCGATCTTTACGAGGAGACCTTCGGCCAGATCTTCGCCACCCTCGCCGCCGAGGCCGGCAAGAGCTGGGGCGATGCCGTGGGCGAGCTGCGCGAGGCCTGCGACTTCCTGCGCTACTATGCCGCCGAGGGCGAGAGCTCGGCCGCCGCGCCCCGTGGCATCATCGCCGCGATCAGCCCGTGGAACTTCCCGCTGGCGATCTTCACCGGCCAGATCTCGGCCGCGCTGATGGCGGGCAATGCCGTGCTCGCGAAACCGGCCGAGGCGACGCCGCTCATCGCCGCGATCGCGGTGCGGCTGCTGCACGCGGCGGGGGTTCCCGCCGCCGCGCTGCAACTCCTGCCGGGGCCGGGCGCCGTCGTCGGCACCGCGATCACCTCGGACCCGCGGGTGAAGGGCGTGGTCTTTACCGGCTCGACCGCCACCGCGCAGCGCATCGCCGCGGTGATGGCCGACACCCTCGAGCCCGGCACGCCGCTGATCGCCGAGACCGGCGGTCTGAATGCGATGATCGTCGATTCGACCGCGCTGCCCGAGCAGGCGGTGCGCGACATCGTCGCCTCGGCCTTCCGCTCGGCCGGCCAGCGCTGCTCGGCGCTGCGCTGCCTCTATGTGCAGGAAGACATCGCGCCGCATCTGCTGGCGATGGTGAAGGGCGCGATGGACGAGCTGAAGCTTGGCGATCCGCGCGCGCTGGTGACCGATGTCGGCCCGGTGATCGACGCCCGCGCGCAGGCCGGCATCCTCGACTATGTCGCGGCGCGTGAGGGCGCGGTGCTGCACCGCACCGCGGCGCCCGCCGAGGGCACCTTCGTCGCCCCGGTGATGCTGAAGGTGTCGGGCATCGCCGATCTCGAACGCGAGGTCTTCGGCCCGGTGCTGCATGTCGCCACCTTCCGGGCGGGCGAGATCGGCGCGGTGATCGAGGCGGTGAACGCGCGCGGCTATGGTCTGACCTTCGGGCTGCACAGCCGCATCGACGCCCGCGTGCAGGAGGTGGCCGAGGCGATCCGCGTCGGCAACACCTATGTCAACCGCAACCAGATCGGCGCCGTCGTCGGCAGCCAGCCCTTCGGCGGCGAGGGGCTTTCGGGCACCGGGCCGAAGGCGGGCGGGCCGCTCTACCTCGCGCGCTTCTTCGCGCCCGAGCCGGTTGCCGCGCCGAATGCGGCGCCCACGGGCTCGGCCGATCTCGCGGCGATCCGCGCGGCGCTGGCGGGCTTTGCCGAGGCGCAGGTCGAGGAGCGGCTGATGCCGGGCCCGACCGGCGAGCTGAACCGGCTCAGCCTGCACACCCGTCCGCCGGTGCTCTGCCTCGGCCCGGGGGCGGCGGCGGCGGCGGCGCAGGTCGCGGCGGTGCGCGCGCTTGGCGGCGTGGCGCTCGCCGTCGAGGGGCGGCTTGACCCCGCGGCGCTCTCCACGCTCGAGGGCTTCGGTGCGGTGCTCTGGTGGGGCGATGCCGAGACCGGCCGGGCGATCGCGCGGGTGCTCGCCGCGCGGCCGGGCCCGATCGTGCAGCTGGTCACCGGCCGTCCCGACCGCGCCCATGTGCTGCACGAGCGGCACCTGTGCGTCGACACCACGGCGGCGGGCGGCAACGCGGCGCTGCTGGCGGGCTGAGCCTGCCCTCAGATCGCGCGGTAATCCTCGGAGAGCCGCGCGATCTGGTCCGGCCGGTGATCGGCAAGGCTCGGCAGATCGACGATCAGCAGGGTCTCGCGGGTGCCGGCCATCGCGATCGGCCGGGCATCGGGTCCGGCGATCACCGACAGGCCCGAAAACGCCAGCCCGCGCTCGACGCCGCAGTAATTCGCATAGGCGATGACCTGACGGTTCTCATGCGCGCGCGCCGGCACCAGCACGTTCTGCACATGCTCGGCCCCGGCCGGGTTCGCCGTCGGCACGAGGATCAGATCGACCCCGCGCGCGGCCAGCGCCGCGGCATGGCCCGGAAACTCGATGTCATAGCAGATCAGCAGACCACAGCGCCGCCCCTCGAAGTCGAAGACCGGCGGCGGCGCCTCGCCCGGGACGAAACTCGTCTTCTCCATCTCGCCGTAAAGCTGGATCTTGCGGTAATGCGCCAAGAGCCGCCCCTCGGGGCAGAGCGCGACGGCGCTGTTCCACACCTGCCCCTCGGCGCGCTCGGCCCAGCCAAGGGTCAGGCCGCAGCCCTCGGCCGCGGCCATTTCGGCGAGCCGCGCGAGCCAGTCGCCGCCGATCGGTTCCGCATCGCGCGCGTGCAGATCGGGGCGGTTGTAGCCAGGCAGATAGAGCTCGGGCGCGACGAGCATCCGCGCGCCCATGGCTGCGGCCGCGCGCAGCGCGCGGGCGAGCCGGTCGAAGGCGCCGGCGATGTCGCCGTCGGTGGGCGGGGCCTGATAGAGCGCGAGTTTCATTCTGTCTCCGGGAACGCAGGGCAGGGGTTGCGCGCATTCGACACGCCCCGCCCGCGAAGTGCAAGCCCGCCCGCGCCGCGGGCCCTGCCACTTGCCCCGCGAGGGCATTTCCTCTAGGCCATTCCGCAACGCGAAACAAACCGTCGGACACGCCATGCGTCTTACCCGCTATTTCCTCCCCGTCCTCAAGGAAAACCCCGCCGAGGCGCAGATCGTCTCGCACCGCTACATGCTGCGCGCGGGGATGATCAAGCAGCAGGCGGCGGGGATCTATTCCTGGCTGCCGATGGGCTTCAAGGTGCTCAAGCGGCTCGAGCAGATCGTGCATGAAGAGCAGATCCGCGCCGGCCACATCCCGCTGCTGATGCCGACGCTTCAGCCGGCCGATCTGTGGCGCGAGTCGGGGCGCTATGACGCCTACGGCCCCGAGATGCTGCGCTTCAAGGACCGCCACGACCGCGAGATGCTCTATGGTCCGACGAACGAGGAGATGATCACCGACATCTTCCGCTCGCATGTCGAAAGCTACAAGTCGCTGCCGCTGACGCTCTACCACATCCAGTGGAAGTTCCGCGACGAGGTCCGCCCGCGCTTCGGCGTGATGCGCGGCCGCGAGTTCCTGATGAAGGACGGCTATTCCTTCGACCTGACGAAGGAAGACGCGCTGCATGCCTACAACCGGCACATGGTGAGCTATCTGCGCACCTACGAGCGGATGGGCCTGACCGCGATCCCGATGCGGGCGGACTCTGGCCCGATCGGCGGCGACAACACCCACGAATTCCTGGTGCTGGCGAAGACCGGCGAGTCGGAAGTCTTCTATGACGCCAAGGTGCCCGAGCTGAAGCTGGGCGACCGCACCGTCGATTACGACAACCGCGACGAGGTTGCCTCGATCTGCAAGGAGTTCACCACGCTCTACGCCCGCACCGACGAGACCCATGACGAGGCGCTCTTCAACCAGATCCCGGAAGAGCGGCGCTGCGTCGGCCGCGGCATCGAGGTCGGGCAGATCTTCTACTTCGGCACGAAATATTCCGAACCGATGGGCGCCACCGTCACCACCCCCGACGGCGCCAAGGTGCCGGTCGAGATGGGCAGCCACGGCATCGGCGTCAGCCGTCTGATCGGCGCGCTGATCGAGGCGAACCACGACGAGAAGGGCATCATCTGGCCCGAGGGCGTGACGCCGTTCCACGTCGGCCTCGTCAACCTGAAGCAGGGCGATGTGGCGACCGACGCCGCCTGCGAGGCGCTTTATGCCGCGCTGAAGGCGAAGGGGCTGGACCCGCTTTACGACGACCGCGAGGAACGCGCCGGTGCCAAGTTCGCCACCATGGATCTGATCGGCCTGCCCTGGCGCATCACCGTCGGCCCGCGGGGCCTCGCGAACGGTCTGGTCGAGCTGACCTCGCGCCGCAGCGGCGAGAGCGAGGAGATGACCCCCGAGGCGGCCGTGGCGCGGATCGTCGAGATCTACGCCGGGATCTGATCCGGGCGGCAGTTTCGCGAAAGGGGCGGGGCCACGGGCCGCCGCCCCTTTTTGCTGCGCCACCGGAATAGCTGGACTTGAGTAAAAAACTCGGGTAATCGCATCCCCGTCATTCTGGAGGTGTCGATGAAACGGGCTGTGCTGATCGCGATGGCGTTCACCGCGCTGGCGGCGGCGCCGCTGCGCGCCGGGGAGGGGGCCTATCCCTCGCTCGAGGCCTGGGGCGAGGCGCTGTTTTTCGACACCAACCTGTCGAAGAACCGCACCGAGGCCTGTGCCACCTGCCACGACCCGGCCGCCGGGTTCAGTGACCCGCGCGAGACCGTCGCGGGCCGCGCCGTCAGCCTGGGCGACGATGGCGCAAGCCTGGGCGACCGCAACGCGCCGACGGCCAGCTATACGCGCTTCTCCCCGCCCTTCGGCCGCACGGCCGATGGCAAGTGGCAGGGCGGGCAGTTCCACGACGGCCGCGCCGCGACGCTTGCCGATCAGGCGAAGGGGCCGCCGCTGAACCCGATCGAGATGGGGATGCCCGATGTCGCCGCGGTTGCCGCGCGGCTGCGCGAGAACCCGCGTTATGTGGCGACGCTCGCCGCGCTGCGCCCCGGTGCGGACGACGCGGCCGCCTTCGACGCCATGGCCGACGCGCTCGCGGCCTATGAGGCGAGCGACACCTTTTCGCCCTTCGACTCGAAATACGACCGCTTCCTGCGTGGCGAGGCGAAACTGACCGATCAGGAAGAGCTCGGCCGGCTCCTGTTCTTCTCGAGCCAGTTTACCAATTGCAACCTTTGCCACCAGTTGCGCGGCACTCACGGCGCAATGGAAGAGACCTTTTCCAACTATCAGTTCCACAACATCGGCGTGCCGGCGAACCGCGCGGTGCGCGCGGCGAACGGCGCGGCGCCCGACCGGGTGGACGCGGGCCTGCTGGAAAACCCCGCCGTCACCGACCCGGCCGAGGCCGGCAAGATCAAGGTGCCGACATTGCGCAATGTCGCCGTCACCGGCCCCTACATGCACAACGGCGTCTTTGCCGATCTGCGCACGGTGATCCTGTTCTACAACAGCTACAACACGAAGCGCCCCGAGCGGCACATCAACCCCGAGACCGGCGCGCCCTTCGATCCGCCCGAGGTGGCGCAGAACCTCTCGCGCACCGAGCTCGAGACCGGGCCGGCCCTCGACGATCAGCGCATCGACGCGCTGGTGGCGTTTCTGAAGACCCTGACGGATGCGCGCTACGAACCGCTTCTGCACTGATCCGTGAAGCCTGAACCGGGGCAGCGGGCTTGACCTTTGCGCCCCGAAAGGCAAGGGTCCGGCGACCCTTGGGACGCATGTCATGGCCACTCGCACCGCACCTTTCTCCGGCTTCGAATTCCTGATCGCCTGGCGCTATCTGCGCGCCCGCCGCGCCGAGGGCGGGGTCTCGGTGATGACCTGGATCAGCCTGATCGGCATCATGCTGGGCGTCGCCGCACTGATCATCACGCTGGCCGTGCGGGCGGGCTTCCGCGCCGAGTTCGTCGACACCATCCTCGGCTCGAACGCCCATGTCACCGTCTATTCCGCGCCGCAGGAGGTGGTTCCGGGCACCGGCATCTTCTCCTCGCTGATGCCCGATTATCAGGACCGGGCCGAGCGCATCCGCAAGGTGCCGGGGGTGACCCGCGCCGCGCCGCTGATCCGCGGTCAGGCGATGGCGACCTTCGACGAGCGCTCGAACGTCGCCGATGTCTATGGCATCTCGGCCGAGGATCTGGCCACCATCCCGCGCGTCGCCAACCCGAAGACCTCGCGCGGCGATCTTGCCCGCTTCGGCGAGGGCATCGCGATGGGGTCGGAGCTCGCGCGCGAGCTTGGCGTGACGCTCGGCGACCGGGTGCGGCTGATCTCGCCCAATGGCGCCAAGACCGCCTTCGGCACCAGCCCGCGGGTGAACGCCTATGAGGTCGTCTATATCTTCACCGCCGGCCGCTGGGACATCGACCGCACCCGCGTCTACATGCCCTTCGCCGAGGCGCAGAGCTATTTCAACCGCGAGGCCGGCGCCGACGAGATCGAGGTCGACGTGACCGATCCCGAGCGCGTCGACGACTGGACGCCGCAGCTGATCGCGGCCGGCGGGGCGGGCACCATGCTGTGGAGCTGGCGCGACGCCTCGGGCAGCTTCCTGCGCGCGCTCGACATCGAGGACAACGTGATGTTCGTGATCCTCGCCGTGCTGGTGCTGATCGCGACGATGAACATCACCTCGGGGCTGATCATGCTGGTGAAGAACAAGGGCCGCGACATCGGCATCCTGCGCACGATGGGGCTGACCGAGGGCTCGGTGCTGCGCATCTTCTTCCTGTGCGGCGCCTTCACCGGGGTGATCGGCACCGCGGCGGGCGTCGCCTTGGGCGTCGTCTTCGCGCTTTACATCGATCAGGTGATGGCCTTCGTGAACTGGCTGAACGGCGGCGGCGCCTGGGACCCCTCGATCCGCGGCATCTATGCCCTGCCGGCCAAGCTGCAGCCCTGGGATGTGACCAAGGCGGTGGCGCTGTCGCTGGGCCTCAGCTTTGTCGTGACGATCTTCCCCGCCCGCCGTGCGGCGCGGCTGAACCCCGTGGAGGCGCTGCGCTATGAATGACGTGCTGACGCTCGAGAACTTGGAAAAGTGCTACAACCGCGGCAAGCCGGGCGAGATTTCGGTGCTGCGTGGTGTGAATCTGTCAATCCCGCGCGGGCAGGTCGTGGCCCTTGTCGCGCCCTCGGGCGCCGGTAAGTCGACGCTTCTGCACATCGCCGGGCTGCTCGACACCCCCGACAGCGGGCGGGTGGCGATCAGCGGGCAGGAGCTGAGCGGCGCCTCCGACCGGCGCCGGACCGAGGCGCGGCGCAACGAGCTGGGCTTCGTCTATCAGTTCCACCACCTGCTGCCCGAGTTCACCGCCGAGGAGAACGTGATGCTGCCGCAGCTGGCGAATGGCGCGGGCAAGGCGGCGGCGCGGGCGCGGGCAGGGGCGCTGCTGGAGCGCGTGGGCCTTGCGGGCCGCATCGACCACCGGCCCTCGGCGCTGTCGGGCGGCGAGCAGCAGCGCGTCGCCTTCTGCCGCGCGCTTGCCAACGCGCCGAGCCTTTTGCTGGCCGACGAGCCCACCGGCAACCTCGACCCGGCGACCTCGGACACGGTCTTCGGCGTGCTGATGGATCTGGTGCGCGAAACCGGCATGTCGGCGCTGATCGCGACGCACAACCTCGACCTTGCGGCGCGGATGGACCGCGTGCTGCGGCTCGAGGCCGGGACGCTGACGGAGTGAGCGATGGAGCTTTATGGCATCAAGAGCTGCGACACGGTGAAGAAGGCGCTGAAGGCGCTCGAGGCGGCCGGCCGCAGGGTCGAGTTCCGCGACGTGCGGGTCACGCCGCTGAGCGCGGCCGAGATTGACGCCTTCCTCGCGGCCTTTGGCGAGACGCTGGTGAACCGCTCCTCGACCACCTGGCGCGGGCTGAGCGAGGCGGAGCGCGCCCGCCCGGCGGCCGAGCTTCTGGCCGAACATCCGACGCTGATGAAGCGCCCGGTGATCCGCGACGGCGCGAAACTGACGCTTGGCTGGGGCGCGGCCGAACAGGCGGCCTGGCTTTAACCCAACGCCGGGCGCTGCTCGTCCCAGCGGGCCAGGTAATCGGTCTGATAGGCGCGACCATCGCCGGCCGGGGCCGCCGGCTTGCGCACCGCATAATCGAGGATCAGCCCGCCGAGGTCTTCGAGCCGGCGCGAGAAGCGCGGCCGCAGGCCGGTGACGTTCGGGTTCGTCACCTCCACCTGCACCCGGGCCAGGCGCGGTTGCAGCGGCTGCAACCGGCAATGCAGAACCTCGTAGCCCATGGCCTTCTCCCAGAAGCCGAAGACGAGTTCCGGGGTCAGCTGATAGAAGCCGTGGTTCACCCAGTTGTTCGCCGGGGAATGGCCGATCAGCACGCCGCCCGGCTTCAGCATCCGGTCGATGTTGCGCAGCGCCGTCGGCAGCTCGAACACATGCTCGCAGGTGCCGCCGTCATAGACCACGTCGAACCGTTCCCAGAGAGCGGGGGAGAGCGGGGCAGAGAGGTCCTGAATCAGGCTCGCGCCCTCGTAATCGCTGAAATCCATCGAGTCGACGGTGGCGAAGCCGAGGCGGCGGAAGAAGGTCTCGGAATAGATCGACCCGGGGTCAGCCAGATCGGCAGCGGCGGTGCCGGGCAGGTGCTGGGCGAGGGTCTCGTCGAGCAGATCGGCGCTGGCGCCGCGGCGCGCGCCGACCCAGCGTTGCCGGCCGAGCATGACGAAGGCGCCGGAAAGATCGTTCAGCCGAGTCGTTTCAATCAGTCGGGCGGCAAGCGTATCTGGAATCGCCATGGTCGTATCCTCCCGCAGCGAGCACTGGAAAAAAAGGTCACTCACAAGAAGATCCGGGCAAGGGCTGCCCGAATCAATTCGGTTTTATTGCGCAGTGCCGGGGGCTTCCGCCCTACAGGGGCAGGTGGCCGGCTGCGGCAATCAGAGCAGCTTGAGATCGCCTGCCGAGGACCGGCCGTCGCGGCCCGAGATCATCTCGAAGCTGACTTTCTGGTTGTCCGCCAGGGACTTGAGGCCAGCGCGCTCGACCGCCGAGATGTGGACGAAAACGTCCTTGCCGCCACCATCGGGGGCGATGAAACCATAACCCTTGGTGGTGTTGAACCATTTCACGGTGCCAGTGGCCATACCGTTTCTCCTACTCAGTGTTCCCGGGGCGATATTGCGCCGGGCCGTGCAGCCAGGTCTTTCAGGTCGTCCGGCTGCCCCGAGAAGGGAGCGGTAGAAAGTCTGCGGTCACGCGAGAGAAAACGTGCCACAGGCGGATAAAAAATCAACGAAAAAAAAGGTGAGGGCCGAAGCCCTGCACCTGATGGCACGAAATTCCGGCATTGCCCGTTTGGCGAGCGCTCAGCGCAGGTCGGGCGGCAGCGCCTCGGCGGTGAGCCGCGCGACGATCTCGTCGAGGCCCACGGTCTCGGTCCGGGTCTCGCCGAGGTGGCGCACGGAAACGGTGCGCTCCTCGACCTCCTTCATCCCGATCGCGAAGATGTAGGGCACCTTGCCGAGCGAATGCTCGCGCACCTTGTAGTTGATCTTCTCGTTGCGGGTGTCGCATTCGGCGCGGATGCCGGCCTCGATCAGCTTCGCGGCGACCTCCTCGACGTAATCGTCGGCGTCCGAGACGATCGAGGCGACGACGACCTGGCGCGGCGCCAGCCACAGCGGCAGCTTGCCGGCGTGGCTTTCGATCAGGATGCCGATGAAGCGCTCGAACGAGCCGAGGCAGGCGCGGTGCAGCATGATCGGGCGGTGTTTCGCGCCGTCGACGCCGATATAGCTCGCGTCCAGCCGCTCGGGCAGGTTCGGGTCGACCTGCAGCGTGCCGCATTGCCAGTCGCGGCCGATCGCGTCGGTCAGCACGAATTCGAGCTTCGGCCCGTAGAAGGCGCCTTCGCCTTCCTGAAGCTCGAAGTCATAGCCGGCCGCCTTGCAGGCATTGCCGAGCGCGGCCTCCGCATGGTCCCAGCTTTCCTCGGTGCCGATGCGCTTCTCCGGCCGGGTCGACAGCTTGATGCGCCAGTTGGTGAAGCCGAGGTCGGCATAGACCTGGGCGAGGAAGTCGATGAACTTCTTCGTCTCGACCTCGATCTGGTCTTCCATGCAGAAGATATGCGCGTCGTCCTGGGTGAAGCCGCGCACGCGCATGATGCCGTGCAGCGCGCCCGAGGGCTCGTAGCGCGCACAGGAGCCGAATTCGGCCAGACGCAGCGGCAGGTCGCGATAGGACTTGATGCCGTGGTTGAAGATCTGCACGTGGCAAGGGCAGTTCATCGGCTTGAGCGCGTTGACCACCTTCTCCTTCGCGCCTTCCTCGTCGACCTCGACGATGAACATGTTCTCGCGGTAGTTCGCCCAGTGCCCCGAGGCCTCCCAGAGCTTGCGGTTCACCACCTGCGGCGTGTTCACCTCGACATAGCCGTCCTTGCGCTGGCGGCGGCGCATGTAGTCCTGCAGCGTGGTGTAGATCGACCAGCCGTTCGGGTGCCAGAACACCTGACCGGGCGCCTCTTCCTGCATGTGGAAGAGGTCCATCTCCTTGCCGAGCTTGCGGTGGTCGCGTTTCGCGGCCTCCTCGAGCATGATCATGTGCGCCTTCAGGTCATCGCGGGTGCGGAAGGCGATGCCATAGATGCGCTGCAGCATCGGCCGGGTGCTGTCGCCCAGCCAGTAGGCGCCAGCGACGTGGGTCAGCTTGAAGGCGTCGGCGGGCACCTGGCCGGTCGATTGCAGGTGCGGGCCGCGGCACAGGTCCTGCCAGTCGCCGTGCCAGTACATGCGGATGTTCTCGCCCTCGGGGATGCGGTTCACCAGCTCGACCTTGTAGGGCTCGCCGGTCTCGACATAGTGCTGGATCGCCGCCTCGCGCGACCAGACCTCGGTGCGCACCGGCTCGCGGGCGTTGATGATCTGCTTCATCTTCGCCTCGATCGCGCCGAGGTCCTCGGGGGTGAAGGGCTCGGCCCGGTCGAAGTCGTAGAACCAGCCGTAATCGCGCACCGGCCCGATCGTGACCTTCACGTCCGGCCAGATCTCCTGCACGGCGCGGGCCATGATATGGGCGAGGTCGTGGCGGATCAGTTCGAGCGCCGGAACCTGATCCTTCATCGTGTTGATCGAGATCCGGGCATCGGCCTCGATCGGCCATTGCAGGTCGAAATGCGCGCCGTTCACCTGCGCCGAGATCGCCGCCTTGGCGAGCGATTTCGAGATCGAGGCGGCAACGTCGCCCGCGGTCACGCCGGCGGGGAATTCGCGCTTGCTGCCATCGGGAAAGGTGAGGGTGATCTGAGACTGGGACACGTCGGTCCTCCTCGTCGGTTTGGCGCCCACGGAGCGCCCGGTTGCGGGTTATGATCGCGCGGGTATGCGCCCGGAGCCGGGGCAAGTCAACATGCCGCGCCGCGGCGCCGGCTCAGCGGCGAAAGCTGATCGGCAGGGTGAAGCTGTAGCTTGCCTCGGTCAGCGCGGCGGGGGCGGGCGGGAAGCGGCCGGCGCGGCGCACGGCGTCGAGTGCCGCGGCATCGAGCGCGGCCGTGCCCGAGCCCGTGGCGATGCGCGCCGCGGCAAGTTCCCCCGCCCGCGTCACCGTCAGAAACACCGTCACCCTTCCTTGCGCGCGGCCCGCGGCGGTGGGGTAGCGCTTCTGCCGCTCGATCCGGGCGCGGATCGCGGCGCCCCATTCGGCGCGGGCCGAGCGGATCACCCCTTCGGTCAGCGCGGGCACGTCGGCGCTGCCGTTCACGCCTTGCGCGCCGCGCCCGCCGCTGCCCGCGGCGCGCTGCCCGGCGACCGAGGCGGTGGCGCCGCCCGGCTTGCGCGGGGTCTCGGCCGGCTCGCGGCGGCTTTGCTTCGGTGCGGGCTTCGGGGCCGGTTTGGCGGGCGGCGGGGCCGGGTCCGCCTGCGGCGCGGGCGGGCTGTCGGCGGCGACCGGGGCAGGGACCTTCGGCGCTGCCGGCAGGGGCGGCGCGGTGGCAAGCTCGGGCAGGGCGATCTCGGGCGCCGCCTCGATGGCAGGGGGCGTCGGCGGCAGGGTCAGTTCGGGTTCGGGAACCTCGACCCGGTCCCAGCTGTCGACCAGCGCCTGAAGGTCGGCATCGGCCGCGGCGAGGGTGATCGTCGCATCGCCGCCATCGCCCGCCGAGGGCGCGCCGCCCACCGGCAGCCCGATCCCGAACATGGCCAGATGCAGCCCGAGCGCGAGCGCGAGGCAGGTCAGGGCTTCGAGGGCAGGGCGGGCGCGCATCGCTCAGCTCCCCGTCGCGATCAGATCGACGCGGGCAAAGCCGAGCGCACCGAGCTGCGGCAGAAGCGCGGCGAGCGCCTCGGCCGGCGCCGCCCGGTCGGCGCGCAGCGACAGCCGCGGCGGCACCGCGGTGCAATCGGCCCGGTCACAGAAGGCCGCGCGGGCCGAGGCGAGGGCCGGCAGCACGGTGGCGGCGTCCCCCGTTGTCTCCTGAAAGCCAAGCTGCCCGTCCGGCCCGAGGAACAGGGTGAACTCGCCTGCCGCCTCCTCGGCCGCGCGCGCCTCGGGCGGGTCGGTCGCGAAGGGCTCGGGCGGGGCGATCTTCGCCGCCAGCAGGAAGAACACCAGCAGCAGGAAGACCACGTTGATCATCGGCAGCAGCGTGACATTCGGCGGCCGGCGCGGCGGGGGCGAGAACTCCATCGCTCACTCCACCACGATCAGCCGGGTGAAGCCCGCGCTCCGCAGCGCCTCCATCACCGTCACCAGATCCTGCACCCCGGCCGCGCGCGGGCGCAGCACCACCGGGTCCTCGGGGCCGGTGCTCAGGGGGGCAAGCGCGGCGCCGAGCCCCGCAAGCGGCGTCGCGATGCCATTCAGCGTCACGATCCCCCCGGGGCCGACCTCGACCAGCCGCGGCGGGCCCTGCCAACTGCCGCCGGTGCCGGTGGCGGCAACGAGGGGCAGCGCGGTCTCGGTCGAGAACCGCGAGGCGAGCATGAAGAAGACAAGCAGCAGAAACACCACGTCGATCATCGGCGTCAGGTCGGGGCGCCGGCGCCGGCGCTCTGCGCCAAAGGCGAACATCAGTCCGCATCCCCCGAGCGGCCGGCCCCCGAACGGCCGGCGGCGACGAAGATCCGGGTCGCGAGGTCTTCCATGTCGTGGCGCAGCCGGTCGATCACCGACTCGAACCAGGTCAGGGCGACCTGCGCCGGGATCGCGACACTCATGCCGGCGGCAGTGGTCAGCAGCGCTTCCCAGATGCCGCCCGCAAGCGTTGCCGGGTCGGCGTGGCTGCCGGCCTCCTGCAATGCCTGAAAGGCGCCGATCATGCCGGTCACCGTGCCGAGCAGGCCCAGAAGCGGCCCGATCGTCGCGGCCAGCTCCAGCCCGCGCAGCCCGGTCCGGGCTTGCGCCAGCAGGGCGCGGGCTTCGCGCGCGGTCTCCTCGCGCGCCTCGGTGTCGCCCATGGCCGGATCGCCCGCCGCCGCCATCGCCGCGCGGGCGAGCCGCGCGCGCAGGCTGCGCCGGCCCGACAGCATCGCCAGCGCCGTCGCCCGCTCGCCCTGCCGCCACAGCGCGACCGCGGCCGCGCTTTGCGCCCCGCCCGACCAGGCGCCGAAGGCAACGAGCCGCCAGATCTTCCACAGGATCAGCGCCACGGTCGCGACCGAGAGCGCCGCAATCGCCCACATCGCCGGCCCGCCGAGGTCGAGCACGCCGCGCAGCCGCTCCGCCCCCGCCACGACCGACAGCCCCTGTGCCGTTCCCGTTTCCATCTGCGCGCTCCTCCGTCTTTGCCTGCAGGGATAGGGGCGCGCGCGGCGTTTGTCGATGCCCCGGCCGGGCGCGGCTTGAGCCTGCGACCGTGCGCCGCTAGGGTGGCGGCGACCGGAGGCAGATCATGACCGATTTCATCACCACGCCCGAGGGGCGCCGCATCGCCTATAACCGCTCGGCCGGCGAGGGGCCGGGCATCGTCTTCCTGCATGGGCTGAAATCCGACATGGAGGGGTTCAAGGCGCTGGCGCTCGAGGCCTGGGCACAGGCGCAGGGGCGGGCCTTCCTGCGGCTCGACGTTTCGGGCCATGGCGCCTCGGGCGGGGTGTTCGAGGATGGCGCGATCGGCGACTGGTTCGAGGATGCCCGCGCCGCGATCCGCGCGCTGTGCACCGGGCCACAGCTGGTGGTGGGCTCGTCGATGGGCGGCTGGCTCGCGCTGCTGCTGGCCCGCGACTGCCCCGAACTGGTGGCGGGGCTCGTTACCATCGCCGGCGCGCCCGATTTCACCGAGGATGGCTATGTCGCCGCCTTCACCCCGGCGCAGGCCGCGGCGCTCGAGGCGCAGGGCTATGTCGATCTGCCCTCGGAATATGGCGCGCCCTATCGCATCACCCGCCGCCTGATCGAGGAGGCGCGCGGCCGGCTGGTGCTGCGCGCGCCGCTGCGGCTCGCCATTCCGGCGCGCTTCCTGCAGGGCACGGCCGATACTGCGGTGCCGGTGTCGGTGGCGCTGCAGCTCTTCGAGCATGCCGAGGGCGCCGACATCCGCCTGACCCTCGTGAAGGGCACCGATCACCGTTTCTCCGACCCGGACGATCTGCGCCTGATCGAGGCGACGGTGGGCGAGGTGCTGTCGCGGCTGTGATCCGCGGAACCTTGCCCGCCGCGCCGTGCATGGGGTTCCCCCCGGCCCCGATCCGGGGCACAGTGGTGCAAAGAGCGCCACAGGCGCCACAGGCAGAGGTGAGCAGGCATGACGGCAGACCCGCTGGTCTTCCTTCCGGGGTTCTTGTGCGACGCACGGCTGTTCTGGCATCAGATCCTCGACTTTTCCGCCGACCGCACGGTGATCGCTGCGCCACTCCTCGGGGCCTCGATCGAGGAGATGGCCGAGACCGTGCTCGCCACGCTGCCGCTGCGGGTGTCGCTCGTCGGGCACTGGCTGGGCGGGCTCGTCGCGATGGAGATCCTGCGCCGCGCCCCCGACCGGGTGGCCGAGATCGCGCTGATCGACGTGTCGCCGCTTGCCGAAAGCCCGCAGGCCGCCGCGATGCGCGAGCAGCGCATCGTCAAGGCGCGCGCCGGACGGCTTGACGAGATGGTGCTCGAGGAGATCCCGGCCGCGGCGCTTGCGCCCGGGGAGGGGCGCGAGAGCATGCAGGCGCTGCTGCTCGAGATGGCCGACAGCCTTGGCCCCGAGGGCTTCACCCGGCAAAGCCGCGCCCTGATGCGCCGCCCCGACCAGCAGCGCGCGCTGCGCAACACCCGCGTGCGCGCGATGCTGATCTGCGGTGAGCACGACACGATCTGCCCGCCGCGCCGGCACGAGTTCCTGGCCGAGCTGATGCCCCATGCGGAATTCCGGCTGATTCCCGGCGCCGGGCACCTGAGCCCGCTCGAACAGCCACAGGCGGTCACCCGGGCGCTGCGCGACTGGCTCGACGCCCCGCTTCTGCTGCGGTGAGGGCATCAGGACAGTTCCGGGAAGGTCCGGTTTGCGCTATAGTGCATGGGGGGAGAGCTGCTGATTGGCGGCGCCGGTGTCATGACGCCGGAGGGGAGGAGAATTGATGACAGAAATTGATCTGTGCGTTTTGCGCAGCCGCGCGGTGTGTTTGCACCTGTGGCAGCTCCGGCCCCGGCATCCGCGTGCCGCGCGCCCGTGGCATGCGCCGGCCCCGGAGCGGCCGGTTCTGCCGCTGATCGCCTGCGAGACACGGCTCTTGCGCCGGATCGCCGCCGCGCATCACAGCGCGGCGCTCGGGCGGATCGCCGAACGGGCGGTTGCGGCGATCGGCGCGGCGGTGACGGACGGCGGCCGCTGAGGCCGCCGCCGCTGTTGGTCAGATCCCGCGCGACAGCGCGGCCACCCCGGTGCGCGCCACATCGACAAGGCCCAGCGGCCGCATCAGCTCGGCGAAGGCGTCGATCTTCTCGGGCGTGCCGGTGACCTCGAAGACGAAGCTCTCGAGCGTGCTGTCGACCACATTGGCGCGGAAGATGTCGGCCAGACGCAGCGCCTCGACCCGCTTCTCGCCGGTGCCCTGCACCTTGAACAGCGCCAGCTCGCGCTCGACCGGCTGCGCCTCGGTGGTCAGGTCGATCACCGCGTGCACCGGCACGATGCGGCCAAGCTGCGCCTTGATCTGCTCGACCACCGCCATCGTGCCGCGCGTCACGATGGTGATCCGCGACCGGTGCCCCTTGTGGTCGATCTCGGCCACGGTGAGGCTGTCGATGTTGTAGCCGCGCCCGGAGAACAGCCCGATCACGCGGGCGAGAACCCCCGCCTCGTTGTCGACGATCACCGCCAGCGTGTGCGAGCTTTCGACGTCCGAGTGGGTGTCGCGCAGGTCATAGGCGGAATGCGAGGTCGCGCCCTTCTTGATGTTCAGAGCGGCCATTGCCTCTCTCCTCTTGCAGAGTTGCTTTCATCTTGCCCGAAATACCTCGGGGGTCCGGGGGCAGGGCCCCCGGCCTCGCGTCACACCAGCGCCGCACCCGACGCGAAAGCCTCGGCATCGGCCGCAAGCAGCATCTCGTTGTGCGGCTTGCCCGAGGGGATCATCGGGAAGCAGTTCTCGTGCTTCTCGACCAGACAGTCGAAGAGCACCGGCCCGTCATGGTCGAGCATCTCCATGATCGCGTCGTCGAGATCCTTCGGGTCCGAGCAGACGATGCCCTTCCAGCCGAAGGCCTCGGCGAGCTTGGTGAAGTCGGGCAGGCTTTCCGACCAGCTCTGCGAATAGCGCCCGCCATGCAGCAGGTCCTGCCATTGCCGCACCATGCCGAGCCGCTCGTTGTTCAGGATGAACTGCTTCACCGGCACGCGGAACTGCGAGCAGGTGCCCATCTCCTGCATGTTCATCAGCCAGCTCGCCTCGCCCGCGACGTTGATGACGAGCGCGTCCGGATGCGCGATCTGCACCCCGATCGAGGCCGGGAAGCCATAGCCCATGGTGCCGAGCCCGCCCGAGGTCATCCAGCGGTTCGGCGCGTCGAAATGCAGGAACTGCGCCGCCCACATCTGGTGCTGGCCGACCTCGGTGGTGATATAGCGGTCGCGGCCCTTGGTCAGCGCCTCGAGCCGCTCGAGCGCGTATTGCGGCTTGATCACCGTCTGCGAGCCCGCATAGGCGAGGCAGCGGACCTTCTTCCACTCCTCGATCCGGCCCCACCATTTCGCCAGGCCCTCCTTGTTGACCTTGCGCCCGCGCGCCTTCCACACCTTCAGCACATCCTCGAGCACATGGCCGACATCGCCGATGATCGGCAGGTCGACATGCACGATCTTGTTGATCGAGGAGGCGTCGATATCGACATGCACCTTGGTCGATTTCGGCGAGAAATCCGAGACGCGGCCGGTGATGCGGTCGTCGAAGCGGGCGCCCAGATTGATCATCAGGTCGCAGTCATGCATCGCGAGGTTGGCCTCGTAGAGACCGTGCATGCCGAGCATCCCGAGCCAGTTCTTGCCCGAGGCCGGATAGGCGCCCAGCCCCATCAGCGTCGAGGTGATCGGGAAGCCCGTCGCATCGACCAGCTCGCACATCAGCTGGCTTGCCGCCGGGCCCGAGTTGATCACCCCGCCGCCGGTGTAGAAGATCGGCCGCGCGGCGGTTTCGATCAGCTCGACGAGCTTGGTGATCGCCTCGATGTCGCCCTTGACCTTCGGCTGGTAATTCTCGGTGCGCGCCTGTTTCGGCCCGGTATAGGTGCCGGTGGCGAACTGCACATCCTTCGGCAGGTCGACCAGCACCGGGCCCGGCCGGCCCGAGGTCGCCACGTGGAAGGCCTGATGGATCACCTCGGCCAGCTTGTCGGCGTCCTTCACCAGCCAGTTGTGCTTGGTGCAGGGGCGGGTGATGCCCACGGTGTCGGCCTCCTGAAAGCCGTCGGTGCCGATCATGAAGGTCGGCACCTGGCCGGAGAACACGACAAGCGGGATGCTGTCCATCAGCGCGTCGGTGAGCCCGGTCACCGCATTCGTCGCGCCGGGGCCCGAGGTCACCAGCACGCAGCCCGGCTTGCCGGTCGAGCGGGCATAGCCCTCGGCCATGTGCACCGCGGCCTGCTCGTGGCGGACCAGGATGTGCCGGATGTCGTTTTGCTGGAAGATCGCGTCATAGATCGGAAGGACGGCGCCGCCGGGGTAGCCGAAGATCGTGTCGACTCCCTGGTCCCTCAGTGCCTGCACCACCATTTCCGCGCCGGTCATCTGCCGTGACATGCTTCTCTCCATTCACCGGGGCGCGCAGCCCCCAACCCGTTTCGCAACAAAAAGCCCCCGCTTTTCCGGCGGGGGCGCATGGGAACCATCATGGTCAAACCGTCACCGGCCCATGCGCCAATCCTCTACGACGATAAGAAGCGAGAGCATCGCTGATCCTTTCCATTGCGTTGCGGCGGACATTAGGGGGCGGTTTCGGGGGCGTCAACGGTAAATCCGTGAAGAAAGTGTCGCAGGTGGCGTCAAAAACGTTGCAGAAGTTGCGCAATCTTGCGGCAATGGGGCAATAAAGCGAAAATTCCGGGGATATCTGGCCGGGGCCCGTGCCTCGGGCAGGGACATTTCCGCACTTTGGAAACAGTGAGTCGGAGGCGGCGGGAGCGCCTTCGGCGGGGGCCCCTTTGCGCGAAGGGCGGATCGGACGCCGCGGGTCAGCGGCCGGGCAGGCGGGCAGCCACCATGGCCCCCCGGGCCTCTGCGCCTGTCTCGGGCCGGCCTCCGCCAGACCGAGCCGCCTCCGGCGAGGCGGTGCTTACGGGGGGCGGCAGATCCGAAATCCGATGGAGCAAATGCCATGCTGGAAACACCGGGGACTCCGGCAGCCTTCGCATGCTCGGGCAAGCGCCGGCTGCGGAAGGGGGAGCGAAAATTCCGCGATCGGCTTCGCGGATCTTCCGTCCAGCTTCCCTCTCGCGCAAGATAATGTTAACGGCACCCCTTGTCGGACGACTCTGTGCATGTCGGGGCAAACTGGTCAGGAAACACGACCAGATCGGCCAAATTTCTTGACCTGTGGCCAGAACCCGTCCAAGGAAACCGCAAGCTCCGGACTTTGGGGCGCTAACAGGGAAGGGGAGGATGAGATGGGCGCTTTGCTGGCCCTTTCGCGTCTGATCGACCGTATCAACGAGATCATCGGCAAATCCGTGTCGTGGCTCATCCTGATCGCGGTTCTGGTCAGCGCGGTCAACGCGACCGTGCGCAAGGTCTTCAACGTATCGTCGAATGCCTGGCTCGAGTTGCAATGGTATCTCTACGGCGCGGCCTTCCTGTTCGCCGCCGCCTATACGCTGAAGCAGAACGAGCATATCCGCATCGACATTCTCTACGGCGCCTGGTCGCGTCGTGTGCAGCACTGGATCGACCTGTTCGGCCACGTCTTCTTCCTGATGCCGATGGTCACGCTGATGCTCTACCTGCTCTACCCCTACGTGATGCGCTCCTATGTCTCGGGCGAGGTCTCGACCAACGCCGGCGGTCTGATCCTGTGGCCGGCGAAGGCGCTGCTGCTGATCGGCTTCGCGATGCTGTTCTGTCAGGGGCTGTCCGAGATCATCAAGAAGATCGCGGTGATCCGGGGCGATATCGCCGATCCGTTCCCCGCCACCGGCCATCACGGCCATGATCCGATCGAGCAGGAGGAGGCGCTCTGATGATGGAGTTCATCGCGCAGAACATGGCGCCGATCATGTTCATCTCGCTGATCTTCTTCCTGCTGCTCGGCTATCCGGTGGCCTTCTCGCTTGCCGCGAACGGGCTGTTGTTCTTCATCATCGGGGTCGAGCTCGCGCCGCTTTCGGGGGGCTCGATCAACCTCAGCTGGCCGCTCTTGAACGCGATGCCCGAACGGTTCTGGGGGGTGCTCAGCAATGACACATTACTCGCCATTCCCTTCTTCACCTTCATGGGCATCGTGCTCGAGAAATCCGGCATGGCCGAGGATCTGCTCGACACCATTGGTCAGCTTTTCGGACCAATCCGCGGCGGTCTTGCCTATGCGGTGATCATCGTCGGCGCGCTGCTGGCGGCCACCACCGGCGTCGTCGCCGCCTCGGTGATCGCGATGGGGCTGATCTCGCTGCCGATCATGCTGCGCTATGGCTATGACCGGCGCATCGCAAGCGGTGTGATCGCCGCCTCGGGCACGCTTGCCCAGATCATCCCGCCCTCGCTGGTGCTGATCGTGCTGGCCGACCAGCTCGGCCGCTCGGTGGGCGACATGTACAAGGGCGCGCTGTTCCCCTCGATCGTGCTGACGGCGATCTATCTCGGCTATGTGGCTCTGATGTCGATCATCCGGCCGCAGTCGATGCCGGCGCTGCCGAGAGAGGCGCGCACCCTCGGCTCGGGCGTGATGTCGCTCGTCGTCGCGCTGGCGCTTGGCGGGGCGGTCTTCTATGGCACCTTCCGCTGGTTCGATACCGGCACCAATGCCGCCAATGCCGAGATGCTGGCAGCCGCGGTCGCGGTGATCGTGGTCTATGTGCTGGCGCTGCTCGACAAGGCGCTGAAGATCAACACCATGAGCCGGCTGGCGCAGCAGGTGGTGATCGTGCTGATCCCGCCGCTGGCGCTGATCTTCCTCGTGCTCGGCACCATCTTCCTCGGCATCGCGACGCCGACCGAGGGCGGCGCCATGGGCGCGGTCGGCGCGCTGCTGCTGTCGGCGGTGAAGAGCCGGCTGACCTTCCCGGTGGTGCGCGATGCGCTTGCCGCCACCACCCGGCTTTCGGCCTTCGTGATGTTCATCCTGCTCGGCGCGCGGGTGTTCTCGCTCACCTTCTACGGGGTGAACGGGCATCTGTGGGTCGAGCATCTGCTGACCTCGCTGCCGGGCGGCGAGCTGGGCTTCCTCGTCGTCGTCTCGCTGCTGGTCTTCTTCCTCGCCTTCTTCCTCGACTTCTTCGAGCTCGCCTTCATCATCGTGCCGCTGCTGGCGCCCGCCGCCGACGCGATGGGGATCGACCTGATCTGGTTCGGGGTGATCCTCGGGGTGAACATGCAGACCTCGTTCATGCACCCGCCCTTCGGCTTCGCGCTGTTCTTCCTGCGCTCGGTGGCGCCGAAGGAGGCCTATATCGACAAGCTGACCGGGCGGAAGATCGAGGCGGTGAAGACCTCGCACATCTACTGGGGCGCGGTGCCTTTCGTCTTCATCCAGATCGCGATGATCGGCATCGTCGTGGCCTTCCCGGGGCTGGTGATGCACTACAAGGGCAAGCCGGTCGACACCTCGAACGTCAGCTATACCCTGCCGACGATGCCGGGGCTTGGCGGCCTCGGGGCGCCGGGGGCGGCGCCGGGCGGCCTGCCCGCGCCGGGCGGGCTTGGCCTGCCGCCGATCGGGGCGCCGGGGGCGGCGCCCGGGGGCGGCCTGACGCTTGGCGCGCCGACGCTCGGCGGTCCGCCGCCCGGTCTTGGCGGCACCGCGCCGGCAACCCCGGCGCCTGCCCCCGCGGCACCGCCGGAGGGCGCAGGCTCGGGGGTGCCGGCCCCGATGGGGCTTGGCGGCGCCCCGATCACCGGAAACTGACCCCCAGCGGCGGCCTTCGGGCCGCCGCTTTCGCTTTCGGGGTCGCCTGCCGCGCCGCCGCGGCCTTCTTGCTGCGGTTGCACAAATTTCGTGCCGTCAAGCCTTTATCTGGCGCGCGCTTCGGGGCAAGCTCTTGCACGGGGCAGGGAGCGGCCGCAGTCTGGGCGCGGACGGTCCCTTTCGGCAGATGCCGCGCCGACCCGGTGCGGCCAGAGATAAAGACGGTTTCAACATGGCGATTTCCAAGGCACTTGCGGACGAGTTGGAACGGCGGCGCGCGGTTGCGCTGGCAGGCGGCGGCAAGAAGAAGGCCGAGGCGCGCCATGCCGAGGCGCGGATGACCGCGCGCGAGCGGCTCGAGGCACTGTTCTCGCCGGGCACGTTTCAGGAATTCGGCCTGCATGCGCGCCACAACACCCGCCACTTCGGCATGGAAACGCGCGAGATCCCGGGCGACGGCGTGATCACCGGCACCGGCTTCGTCGACGGCCGGCCGGTCGCCGCCTTCAGTCAGGACTTCACCGTCTCGGGCGGGTCGCTGGGCGAGATCCATGCGAAGAAGATCTGTCACACGCTCGATCACGCGGTGAAGGCCGGCGTGCCGGTCATCGGCTTCAACGATTCCGGCGGGGCGCGGATCCAGGAAGGGGTGGGTGCGCTCTCGGCCTATGGCCAGGTGTTCTACCGCAACGTCCAGCTCTCGGGCGTGGTGCCGCAGATCTCGGTCATTGCCGGGCCCTGCGCGGGCGGTGCCGCCTATTCGCCGGCGCTGACCGATTTCACCATCATGACCCGCGAGCATGCGCAGATGTTCATCTGCGGTCCCGAGGTGATCCGCGCCGTCACCGGCCAGGCCACCAGCATGGACGAGATCGGTTCGGCCGAGGTGCAGGCCTCGGTCGCGGGCAACATCCACTTCATCGCCGAGGACGACGCGCATGCCGTGGCGCTGGTGCACCGGCTGCTGTCCTTCCTGCCCTCGAACAACATGATGGACCCGCCGCACCGGATCGAGCCCGAGCTCGCGATCGCCGACGATCCGGTGCTCGACGATCTAGTGCCCGAGGACCCGAAGGCGCCCTTCGACTGCCGCAAGGTGATCGAGCGGCTGGCCGACGAGGGCGATTTCCTTGAAGTGATGGCGGAATTCGCCGCGAATATCGTCATCGGCTTCGGTCGGATCGGCGGTATCGTCGTGGGCTTCGTCGCCAATCAGCCGATGGTGAAGGCCGGCGCGCTTGATATCGACGCCTCGGACAAGGCGGCGCGCTTCGTGCGTTTCTGCAACATCTTCAACATCCCGCTGGTGACGCTCGTCGATGTGCCGGGCTTCCTGCCCGGGGTGCACGAGGAACGGCGCGGCATCATCCGCCACGGCGCGAAGATGCTGTTCTCCTATGCCTCCTCGACGGTGCCGAAGATCACCGTCATCATGCGCAAGGCCTATGGCGGCGCCTATATCGCGATGTGCAGCCAGGACATGGGGGCCGATCGCGTCCTTGCCTGGCCCACGGCCGAGATCGCGGTGATGGGCGCCGAGGGGGCGGTGAACATCCTCTACCGCAAGGAGCTGGCCGAGGCCGAGGACAAGCGTGCAAAGGCGAAGGAGCTGGCCGAGGAATACCGCGCCGAATTCGCCTCGCCCTATCTCTCGGCCGGGATGCTGTTCGTCTCGGACGTGATCCAGCCGCGCCAGACCCGCTCGGCCATCGCGCTTGCGCTGCGCGGGCTGATGTCGAAACGCGAGACGCGGCCGCCGAAGAAGCACGGGAACATCCCGCTGTAAGGAGTTGGCCATGCTCGACAATCTTGAACTGATCGGCACGGGCTTCACGGTGGTGATCCTGGTGCTCGCGGCGCTGTGGGGGATGAGCACGCTGGTCGGGCGCGCCTTCATCCGGGCCGGTGCCGCCGCGAAACCCGCCGCTGCCGCCACGCCTGCGCCGGTGGTGGCGCCGGGCGTGCCGCCCCATCACCTCGTCGCGATCGCCGCGGCGGTGGCCGAGACACTCGGTGCCGGGGTGCGCATCACCCGCGTCGCGGCCCCCGCCCACAAGGTCGAGGGCTGGCCGATCGAAGGCCGGATCGAGACCTTCACCGCGCACCGCATCCGCACCGACTGGGGCCCGACGCGGCCCACGCTCGGCGGCGAAACCCCCGACATCCTGAGAGGACATCAGCCATGAAACGCTTGCGGATCACTGTCGAAGGCATCGCCTATGAGGTGACGGTCGAGGAGCTGGACGCGGCCCCCGCCGGGCCGGCACCGGCTGCCGCCGTCTCCGCACCCCGGCCCGCCGCCGCCCCGAAGCCGGTGGCCGCGCCCGTGGCTGCGGCGCCGGCGGCCCCGGCCGGGCCCGGAGCGGTGCCGAGCCCGCTTGCCGGCACCGTGGTCAGCGTCGCGGTGTCGGTCGGGCAGAGCGTCGCCGCGGGCGATCTTCTGCTCGTCCTCGAGGCGATGAAGATGAACACCAATATTGGCGCGCCGCAGGCCGGCACGGTGAGCGCGGTGAATGTCGGCCCCGGCGCCACCGTGACCGAGGGACAGATCCTCGTCACCCTGGCCTGACGGGAGACGCAGATGGAGGGCTCGAAGCTCGAACAGCTCTGGTCGCTCACCGCGATCCCCGACGTCACCTGGCAGATGGTGGTGATGTGGGGCGTCGTTGCGGTGCTTTTCTACCTTGCGGTCTGGCGCCAGTTCGAACCGCTGCTGCTGATCCCGATCGCCTTCGGCGCGCTTCTGGCCAACCTGCCGACCGAGGGGCTGGTGAACGCGCCGGTGAACGGCGAGGCGGGGGGGCTTTATTATTACATCTCGATGGGGGTGAAGCTCGAGATCTTCCCGCCGCTGATCTTCCTCGGCGTCGGGGCGCTCACCGATTTCGGCCCGCTGATCGCCAATCCGCGCACCCTTCTGCTGGGCGCGGCGGCGCAGTTCGGCGTCTTTGCCACCTTCTTCGGGGCGACGATGCTCGGCTTCACCCCGCAGGAGGCCTCGGCGATCGGCATCATCGGGGGCGCGGACGGTCCAACCTCGATCTTCCTGGCGAACAAGCTCGCGCCCGATCTGCTCGCCCCTATCGCCGTCGCCGCCTACAGCTACATGGCGCTGGTGCCGATGATCCAGCCGCCGATCATGCGCGCGCTGACCACCGAGGCCGAGCGCAAGATCCGGATGCAGTCGCTGCGTCCGGTGTCGCGGCTGGAAAAGCTGATCTTCGCCGCGCTGGTGACGATCGTCGTGATCTTGCTCGTCCCTGCGGCCTCGGCGCTGATCGGGATGCTGATGCTTGGCAACTTCCTGCGCGAGAGTCTGGTGACCGAGCGGCTGACCAAGGCCGCGCAGAACGAGGTGGTCAATGTCACCACCATCCTGCTCGGCACCTCGGTCGGCATCACCATGACCGGCGAGCGGTTTTTGGACGCGAGCACGCTGAAGATCCTCGCGCTCGGCATCGTTGCCTTCGGCGTGTCGACGGCGGCGGGGGTGCTGATGGCGAAGCTGATGAACCTTGTGTCGAAGACCAAGATCAACCCGCTGATCGGGTCGGCCGGGGTCTCGGCGGTGCCGATGGCGGCGCGGGTGAGCCACAACGAGGGCCAGCGCGCCGATCCGAACAACTACCTGCTGATGCATGCGATGGGGCCGAACGTGGCCGGCGTGATCGGCACCGCGGTGGTGGCGGGCTATTTCATCGCCTGGTTCGGCGGCTGAGCGACCCGCCCCGGAAATGCGAAACGCGCCCCTCGGGGCGCGTTTTTCCATCTTCGGGCGGGGCAGGGGTCAGGCCGCGCGGACCGGCGGCTTGCGGCTGCCCTTCGGCGCCTCGGGGGCATTCGCGTCGATGAAGTCGAGGATCAGCGGGCGGATGTTCTTGCGCCAGCTCGAGCCCGCGAAGATGCCGTAATGGCCCGCGCCCGGCTCGAGGTGCTGGGCCTTCTTCGCCTCGGGCAGGCCGGTGAGCAGCTTCAGCGCCGCAACACATTGCCCGGGCGCCGAGATGTCGTCATTGCCGCCCTCGACGGTGTGCACCGCGACCGAGGTGATCTTGCCGATGTCGATGCGCTTGCCTTCGATGGTGAAGCGGTTCTGCGCGATCTCCAGCCCCTTGAAGATGCGGTCCACGGTCGAGAGGTAGAACTCTGCCGTCATGTCCATCACCGAGAGGTATTCGTCGTAGAAGACGTTGTGATGGTCGTGCTCGCTGCCCTCGCCCTTGGCTTCGGAGACGATCTTCTTCTGGAAGGCGTCGGCGTGCTTTTCCATGTTCATCGAGATGAAGGAGGCAAGCTGCATCAGCCCGGGATAGACCATCCGCCCGGCGCCCTTGTACTTGAAGCCGACGCGCTGGATCACCAGTTGCTCGAGCTGGCCCATCGTCACCCGGCGGCCGAAGTCGGTGACCTCGGTCGCGGCGGCGTCGGGGTCGATCGGGCCGCCGATGAGCGTCAGCGTGCGCGGCTGCGCGGCGGGATCTTCCGCGGCCAGATAGGCGGTGGCGGCCAGCGTCAGCGGCGCCGGCTGGCACACTGCGATGACGTTGATGTCGGGCCCGAGGAAGCGCATGAAATCGACGAGGTAGAGGGTGTAATCCTCGATGTCGAACTTGCCCTCGCTCACCGGGATGTCGCGGGCGTTGTGCCAGTCCGTCACGTAGACTTCACAGTCCGGCAGCAGGCTCGCCACGGTGGAGCGGAGGAGAGTCGCGTAATGGCCCGACATCGGGGCGACGAGGAGCACGCGGCGGGCCATCTGCGCCCGGCCCTGCACCTTGAAATGCACGAGCGACCCGAAGGGTTTGTCGAGCAGCGTCTCGACCTCGACGGTGTGGTCGCGGCCATCGACGCCGGGAATCGAGCGGATCCCCCAGTCGGGCTTGATCACCATCCGCGCGAAGCTGCGCTCGGTCACCCGGCCCCAGGCCGAGAGCAGCTTGAACATCGGATGGGGCGTCAGCCCCCAGACCGGGTAGGAGGCCATGGCCCGCGCCGAGGCGCCCATCCACTCGTTCGTATTCCTGATGGTCTCCATCAGGTCGTAGCTCATCATGCCCTTCATCGTAACGCCTTTACCCGAGTACAAAATCCCTCAAAACGCCGCTTTACGCTTGCCCGAAGGCGACGTTATGCTCCCCTTAATTAGGATAGGGAGGATTGATCGTTATGACAACAACAGACGAGGTCCCCGTTGCTGCATCGCAGCAAATGCAGGATAATCTCGCGAAGATCGAGACCCTGACTCAACGCCTGGTTGATGCCCTGGCGAAGAAACGCCCCCCCAATCCGGCGATCGACGGGCCCGGCCTTGATCTTTACCTCAATACCAGCGCCGCCCTGCTGAAGGAGCTCGCCGAGAATCCCTCGAAGATCCTCGAGGCCCAGGTGACCTACTGGGGCCAGGCGATGAAGCATTATGTCGAGGCGACGCATGCGCTGTCGCAAGGTGCGTTCAAGGCGCCGGCCGATCCGGGCCCGAAGGACCGCCGCTTCACCAACCCGCTGTGGGACACCCATCCCTATTTCAACTTCGTCAAGCAGCAGTATCTGATTTCGGCGAAGGCGATGGAGGACGCGGTCGAGCGCATCGAGGGGCTCGACCCGGTCGACCGCCGGCGACTGACCTATTTCACCCGGCAGATCGTCGACATGATGGCGCCGACGAACTTCCTTGCCACCAACCCCGACGCGCTCGAGCGGGCGGTGGCGACCGAGGGGGCAAGCCTGGTGCAGGGGCTCGAGAACCTGGTGCGCGACGTCGAGGAGAACCGGGGCGAGCTGATCGTCACGCTCTCCGACAAGAACGCCTTCGCCGTGGGCCAGAACATCGGCACCGCCGAGGGCTCGGTGGTGTTCCGCAACCGGATGTTCGAGCTGATCCAGTACAAGCCGACCACCGAGACGGTGCACCGCACGCCGCTGATCATCTTCCCGCCGTGGATCAACAAGTTCTACATCCTCGATCTGAAGCCCGCGAACTCGCTCATTCGCTGGATCGTCGATCAGGGCTTCACCCTGTTCGTGGTCAGCTGGAAGAACCCCGATGCGAGCTATGCCGATGTCGGCATGGATACCTATGTGAGCGAGGGCTATCTGACCGCGATCGAGCAGGTGAAGGAGATCACCGGCGAGAAGAAGGTGAATGCGGTCGGCTATTGCATCGCCGGCACCACGCTCAGCCTGACCCTCGCGCTGCTGGAAAAGCGCAAGGACAAGTCGATCAACTCGGCCACCTTCCTCACCACGCTGACCGACTTCTCGGATCAGGGCGAATTCACCGCCTATCTGCAGGACGATTTCGTCGGCGGCATCGAGCAGCTGATCAAGCAGCAGGGCGTGCTGGCGGCGAGCTTCATGCAGCGCACCTTCTCCTTCCTGCGTGCGAACGACCTGATCTATGCCCCGGCGATCCGCTCCTACATGCTGGGCGAGTCGCCGCCGGCCTTCGATCTGCTCTACTGGAACGGCGATTCGACGAACCTGCCGGGGCGGATGGCGGTCGAGTATCTGCGCGGGCTGTGCCAGGAGGACCGCTTCACCAGCAAGGGATTCCCGCTGCTCGGCGAGACGGTGAAGATCTCCGAGGTGAAGGTGCCGCTTTGCGCGCTTGCCTGCGAGACCGACCATATCGCGCCCTGGATCGCCTCGTTCAACGGCATGGCGCAGATGGGATCGGCCGACAAGACCTTCATCTTGTCGGAATCGGGCCATGTCGCCGGGGTGGTGAACCCGCCGACAAAGCGGAAATACGGCCATTATACCTCCGAGGCGCCGATCCGGGATCCGAACGAATGGAAGGGCAAGGCGAGCTATCACGAGGGCAGTTGGTGGCCGACCTGGGGCGCCTGGCTGGCCGAGCGCTCGGGCGCGATGGTGCCGGCGCGGGTTCCGGGCGGCGCGAAGCACCCGGTGCTCGGCCCGGCCCCGGGCACCTATGTGAGCGAAGTGGTCGCCGCCTGATCGGGCGGCACCACTCTCCCTTTGGTTGAAAATTCTCTGCGGCGCAGCATTTTTCACTTGAAATGCTGCGCCGCAGCATTTATAACTGTCCGTAAGCGAAGGGGCCCTCGCGCATCCCACACCCGGGCTCGCAGATCGGAGCAAGAAAATGGCCAAGACCCAGGACTTCACCAAGATCATGCAGGACATGATGGCGTCGATGCCGATCGACGCGACCAAATTCCAGGACAGCTTCAAGGCGCAGAGCGCGCTCGGCGAGAAGATCGCGAAGGTCGCCCTCGACGCCGCCGAGAAGTCGACCGAAGTGACCTCGAAATGGGCCAAGGACACGATCGCCAAGGTCGGTTCGCTCGCCAAGTCGAAGCAGGAGCCCGCTGAATACGCCAAGGCGATGAGCGACTTCGCGTCGGCCTCGGCCGAGATGGCTGCCGAAAACCTCGCCGCTTTCGCCGAGATCGCGAAGAAGGTGCAGATGGAAACCGTCGAGCTGATGCTGGCTGCCGGCAAGGACTTCTCGGAAGATGCGACCGCCGCGGTGAAGAAAGCCACCGAGGAAGTGACCGCCGCCGCGAAGAAAGCCACCACCGCCGCCACCACCGCGACGAAGTAAGAGAACCTCCCGCGACCCGGCTTCCTCCTCCCAGCCGGGACCGGACCTAAAGGGCAGGCTTCGGTCTGCCCTTTTCTTTTGTTGCTTTTGCGCCGCTGCCGCATAATCATCGCTGCAATGCAGGAAGATCCCCGGGAGGACACGATGGCCGAAGACGCAAAGCCCTTGCTGATCAAGCGCTATGCCAGCCGCAGGCTCTACAACACCGAGACCAGCGACTACGTGACGCTCGAGGATATCGCGAGCTTCATCCGCGAGGGGCGCGAGGTGCAGATCGTCGATCTGAAGACCGGCGACGACCTGACCCGGCAATACCTGCTGCAGATCATCGCCGAACACGAGAGCCGCGGCGAGAACGTGCTGCCGGTCGACGTGCTGACCGATCTCGTGCGCAGCTACACCACCTCGGCGCAGTCGGTGGTGCCGCAGTTCCTCGCCGCCTCCTTCGAGATGCTGCGCGAGGGGCAGTCGAAGATGATGGAAAACTTTTCCTCCTTCCCGAACCCGATGGCCTCGATGCCCGGCTTCGAGGCGCTGCAGCGCCAGCAGCAGGCGTTCCTGAAGTCGATGATGGCAGGCTGGAGCGCGCCCGGCTCCTCCGGCCCCGACGACGAGACCGCGGCAAGCGATGCCGCGAAGGACCGCGAGGAACTGAGCACGATCAAGAAGCAGCTCGCCGACCTGCAGTCGAAGCTGTCGAAGCTCTGATCCCGGATCAGGAGGGGGCGCTGCCCCCATGCCAAAGGGGGCCTCGCGGCCCCCTTCGTCATTCCCCCGGAGTATTTGTGCCAAGAAAAAGCCCAAGGGGGCTTTCTCCTTGCCCGAAATACCTCGGGGGGGAGCGGCCCTGGCCGCGAGGGGGCAGCGCCCCCTGAGATCCGGCGGGGGTCAGGCAACCTCGGCGAAGACCTTCTTCAGCGCCTTGTCGAGCTTCTCGAACATCTCGTCCATCTGCGCCTCGGTCAGGATGAACGGCGGGCAGAGCACGATTGACTGGCCGAGCGGGCGGCAGATCAGCCCCATGTCGGTGCAGGTGTTGGCGATCCGCTCGGAGACGCTCAGCTTGCCGTCGAAGGGGGTCTTTGTGGCGCGGTCGGCCACCGCCTCGAGCGCCCACATGTACCCCACGCCGCGCAGCTCGCCGATGTTCGGGTTCTGCGCGATCTGTGCGAGCCCCGCCTGCATCCGGCCCGACAGCCGGTTGACGTTTTCGGCCAGCCCCTCGTTCAGGATCACGTCGATCGCCTTCAGCGCGATCGCACAGCCCACCGGATGGCCCGAGGCGGTGAAGCCGTGCGGGAATTCCTCGACCGCTTCCGAGGCCGCCTGCACCCGGTTCGCAAGATCGGGGCCGAGGATCACCGCCCCCATCGGGAAATAGCCCGCGGTCAGGTTCTTCGAGGAGATGACCGCGTCGGGCAGGAAGTCATAGGTCTCGCAGCCCCAGGTTGCGCCGGTGCGGCCGAAGCCGCAGATCACCTCGTCGGCGATCAGCGGGATGCCGTATTTCTTCAGGATCGGCGCCACCGCCTGGAAATAGCCCTTCGAGGGCGGAATCACCCCGCCCGCGCCCATCACTGGTTCGGCGAAGAACCCGGCGATGGTATCGGCACCTTCCTTGATGATCGTCGCCTCGAGCTCGGCCGCAAGGCGCGCGGTGAACTGTTCCTCGGTCTCGCCGGGCCGGCCAAAGCGCCAGTAATGCGGGCAGCCCAGATGCAGGAAACCCGGCAGCGGCAGGCCGAAGACCGCGTTGTAGGGTTTGCCGGTCATCGAGGCCGAGACCGCGGTGACGCCGTGATAGGAGTTGATCCGGGTCAGGATCTTGCGCTTCTGCGGTTTGCCTTCGGCACCGTGCAGGAACCACAGGATCTTGACCATGGTGTCATTCGCCTCGGAACCCGAGTTGGTGTAGAACACCTTGCCGCTCTCGAAGGGCGAGACCTCGACGAGCTTCTCGCTCAGGAGCACGGTCTGGTCCGACATCCGGCCGAAGAAGGCGTGATAGCCCGGAAAGCGCGCATACTGGTCCTGCGCGGCCTTGATCAGCCCGGGGTGGTCGAAGCCCGCGACCATGTTCCACAGCCCCGAATTGGCATCGAGATACTGCCGCCCGTGGGTGTCGTAGATGTAGGGGCCCTTGCCGTGCGTCACCACGACCGTGCCGCGCTCGTGCACCGAGGGCAGGTCGGTGAAGCCGTAGAGCGAGAATTCGTCGGCTTTCGACTCCCAGCTGTTGTCACGCATGTTGCTCTCCTTTCGCGATCCGGGTCTCAGGCTAGCGGTGCCGCGGCCTGCGTCAATGGGGCGTTCCGCCGCCTTGCCCGAATGCACGCGCGCCGCGCATCGCGGCTTGCCAAAGCGGGCAGGGGCCGCGCATTCTGCGCGCGGATTGCAGGAGGCGGCGAATGGCGGGGCAGCGGGAGCGGATCAGCCTCTGGGCGGTGGAGGTGCTGGTGGCGCTGGCCGAGGAGGGCGCGATCACCGCCGCCGCGCGCCGGCTTGCGGTCTCGGCCTCGACCGTCAGCCAGCAGATCGCCGCGCTCGAGGCGGCGCTTGGCGCCGAGCTCGTCGACCGCAGTGCGCGCCCCTTCGCCCTGACCCCGGCCGGGCGCGCCTTCCTGCCCCATGCCGAGGCGATGCTCGACGAGCTCGCGCGCGGCCGGGCGGGGGTGGGGCTGGCCGATCCCTCGGGGCTGCGCAGCTTTCGCCTTGGCATGATCGAGGATTTCGAGGCCGAGGTGACGCCGCTTCTGCTGGCCGGCATGGGGGCGGAACTCACCTCCTGCCGTTTTCTGCTCGAGACCGGGCCGAGCCACCGGCTGGCGGCGCAGCTCGAGGCGCGCGCGCTCGACATGACGGTGGCGGCCGAGATCGACGGCAGCCGCGAGGGGCTGACGGTGCTGCCGCTGCTGACCGAACCCTTCGTTGCGGTCTGGCCCGAGGGCGAGGTGGGCGCGGCACTGCCCTTCCTGCACTACAGCCCGCGCACGCTGATGGGCCGCCAGATCGCCGCCCATCTCGCGCGCGAGGGCGCGGCACCGGCGCACCGCTTCGAGATCGACAGCTATCCGGCGATTCTCGCGATGGTGGCGGCCCGGCAGGGCTGGTCGATCCTGACGCCTTCGGGGGTGCGCCATGGCGCGCGGGCGGGGGTGACGCTGGCGCCGCTGCCGGTCGCACCGCTTGCGCGCAAGATCGTGCTGAGCGCCCGGGCCGGCACGATGGCGGACCTGCCGGCGCGGGTGGCGGGGCAGTTGCGTGGCTTGCTTGCCGCGCGCATCGTCGCGCCGGCGCTGGCCGAGGCGCCCTGGCTTGAGGGCGCGCTGCGGGTCGAGGGGCTCTGAGCGCGCGGCGCGCGGCGCGCGGCTTGCGGGAACCGGAGCAGGGGGCGCTGCCCCCTCGCGCCTGCGGCGCTCACCCCCGGGATATTTGACGCGATTGGAAGCGGAAAAGGCCTCGAGAAGCCCAGCCGCGGCTCCGCCCCTTCGGCTTCCAATCGCATCAAATATCCCGGGGGTGAATTTTGCGCAGCAAAAGAGGGGGCAGGGCCCCCTCCTTCGGGCGCCCCGTCAGGGGCGCAACCTGTGCTGTCTTGCGCTGCTCAGACGAGGCGGCTCTGTTCCTTCGCGGCCTTCACCAGCCCGGCGAAAAGCGGATGCGGCGCGAAGGGTTTCGACTTCAGCTCCGGATGGAACTGCACGCCGATGAACCAGGGGTGATCCTTCACCTCGACGATCTCGGGCAGCCGGCCGTCGGGCGACATGCCGGAGAACACCAGCCCGCAGGCCTCGAGCTTGTCGCGATACTTGATGTCGACCTCGTAGCGGTGGCGGTGGCGTTCCTCGATCTGCGTGGTGCCATAGACCTCGGCGACCTTCGAGCCTTCCTTCAGGATCGCGGTATAGGCGCCAAGCCGCATCGTGCCGCCCTTGTCGTCATCGAGCTTGCGCTCGACCCGGTGGTTGCCCTGTACCCATTCCTTCAGGTGATAGACGACCGGGGTGAAGCGCTTCTTGCCGGCCTCGTGGTCGAATTCCTCCGAGCCCGCGTTGGTCACGCCGGCGAGGTTGCGCGCCGCCTCGATCACCGCCATCTGCATGCCGAGGCAGATGCCGAGATAGGGGATGCCCTTTTCGCGCGCATATTGCGCGGCGCGGATCTTGCCTTCGGTGCCGCGCTCGCCGAAGCCGCCGGGCACCAGGATCGCGTTGAACTGTTCAAGATGCGGGCCGGGGTCTTCGCGCTCGAAGATCTCGGCGTCGATCCATTCGGCCTTCACCCGCACCCGGTTCGCCATGCCGCCGTGGGTCAGCGCCTCGGCGATCGACTTGTAGGCGTCCTCGAGCTGCACGTATTTGCCGACGATCGCCACCCGGACCACGCCCTCGGCATTGGTCAGCCGGTCCATCACGTCTTCCCAGCGGGTCATGTCGGGCTTCGGCGCGGGCGAGATCCCGAAGGCGTCGAGCACCGCCTGGTCGAGACCGACACGGTGATAGGCGAGCGGCGCCTCGTAGATCGACTTCAGGTCATAGGCCGGGATCACCGCATCGGGCCGGACGTTGCAAAAGAGCGCGATCTTCGCCCGCTCCTTGTCCGGGATCGGGTGCTCGGACCGGCACACCAGCACGTCGGGCTGGATCCCGATCGAGCGCAGCTCCTTCACCGAGTGCTGCGTGGGCTTCGTCTTCAGCTCTCCGCTCGCGGCAAGATAGGGCAGCAGCGTCAGGTGCATGAAGATGCACTGGCCGCGCGGGCGGTCCTGGGCGAATTGCCGGATCGCCTCGAAGAAGGGCAGGCCCTCGATGTCGCCGACCGTGCCGCCGATCTCGCACAGCATGAAATCGACTTCCTCGTCGCCGACGGCGATGAAGTCCTTGATCTCGTTCGTCACGTGCGGGATCACCTGGATCGTCTTGCCGAGATAGGCGCCCTTGCGCTCCTTCTCGAGCACGTTCGAGTAGATCCGCCCCGAGGACACGGAATCGGTCTTGCGCGCGCTCACCCCGGTGAAGCGCTCGTAATGGCCGAGGTCGAGGTCGGTCTCGGCGCCGTCATCGGTGACGAAGACCTCGCCATGTTCGAAGGGCGACATCGTGCCCGGATCGACGTTGAGATAGGGGTCGAGCTTGCGCAGCCGCACCGAGAAGCCGCGCGCCTGCAGCAGCGCGCCCAGTGCCGCGGAGGCAAGGCCCTTGCCGAGCGATGATACAACACCGCCGGTAATGAAGACGTAACGTGCCATGGAAGCCCCCGTGATCAGCCAAAACCTGTTTCATATCCCGAAGCGATGCTCCGGGATCACGGGGCTTAATATCTACACGATTCGCGGCCTGCCCGCAACCGGACCGCAAGACATTGGGTAAACTGTGACGCTTTGCCCCAAGACTGGTGTCCGGGGCGAGCGCGACTGCCCGCTCAGTTCGCGGGCGGCGGCGTCACCGGCGCGTCGGTCGAGGCCGGCGGCAGTTCGATCGGCGGTGCGGCCGGGGTGGCGGGCGCGCTGGTCGCGGGCGCCGCGGTGGTGGTCTGGTCGACGACCGACGACTCCATCGCCGACCGTGCGGCGAGGATGGTCAGCGTGACCGAGGTGACGATGAAGCCCGCCGCGAAGATCCAGGTCAGCCGGGTCAGCGCATTTGCGGCCTGCCGGCCGGTCATCACGCCGCCGGTGCTCCCCATGCCGAGCCCGCCGCCTTCGGAACGCTGCAGCAGCACGACGCCGATCAGGAGCAGCGCAAGGATCAGGTGGATGGAGAGGACGACGTTTTCCATGAGGGGTGCGGGGCCTTCTTTCAACCGACGCGCCTATCTAGGCGTATGAGGGCCGCCGCGCAAGCCGTTTCCCGGCGAAACCGCGACCGTCCGTCGGTGCGCTGCCGCAAACTTGGCCGAAGGGGCCGAAAAACGGTTTCCCCCCGGGGCCACGCCGGCTATATGTCGCGCGGTTTTCACAACCCTGCAGGAGTGGGATATGGCCAATGTCGTGGTTGTCGGGGCCCAATGGGGCGACGAGGGCAAGGGCAAGATCGTCGACTGGCTGAGCGAGCGCGCCGACGTCATCGCGCGGTTCCAGGGCGGTCACAACGCGGGCCACACGCTGGTCGTGAACGGTGTCGTCTACAAGCTGAACGCGCTGCCCTCGGGCGTGGTGCGTGGCGGCAAGCTCAGCGTGATCGGCAACGGCGTCGTGCTCGATCCGTGGCACCTGCTGAACGAGATCAAGAAGATCGGCGAGCAGGGGGTGGAGATCACTCCCGACAACCTGATGGTGGCCGAGAACACCCCGCTCATCATGCCGTTCCACGGCGAGCTCGACCGCGCCCGCGAGGCGCAGGCGGCGGGCTCGAATGCGCGCATCGGCACCACGGGCCGCGGCATCGGCCCGTGCTATGAGGACAAGGTCGGCCGCCGGGTGATCCGCGTTGCCGATCTCGCCGATCCGGCGACGCTCGAGCAGCGCGTCGATCGTGCGCTGGTCCACCACAACGCGCTGCGCGCGGGCCTCGGCCTCGAGCCGATCGACCGCGCCGCGCTGCTGAAGGAGCTGAACGCGATCTCGGCCGCGGTGCTGCAATATGCCAAGCCCGTCTGGAAGGTGATGAACGAGATGCGCCGCGCCGGCAAACGCATCCTGTTCGAGGGCGCGCAGGGCTCGCTTCTGGACATCGACTTCGGCACCTATCCCTATGTGACCTCGTCGAACGTGATCGCGGGGCAGGCGGCGACCGGCGTCGGCCTCGGGCCGAACGCGATCGACTTCGTGCTCGGCATCGTCAAGGCCTACACCACCCGCGTCGGCGCCGGCCCGTTCCCGACCGAGCTGCTCGACGCCGACGGTGACCGTCTGGGCGAACGTGGCCGCGAGTTCGGCACGGTGACCGGGCGCAAGCGTCGCTGCGGCTGGTTCGATGCGGCTCTGGTGCGCCAGACCTGTGCAATCTCGGGCATCAACGGCATCGCGCTGACCAAGCTCGACGTGCTCGACGGCTTCGACAGGATCAAGATCTGCACCGGCTATTCGCTCGATGGCGAGGTGCTCGACTATCTTCCGACCGCGGCCGAGGCGCAGGCGCGCTGCACGCCGATCTATGAAGAGGTCGAGGGCTGGCAGGAATCGACCGAGGGGGCGCGGTCGTGGAACGACCTGCCGGGCGCCGCGGTGAAATACGTGCGCCGCATCGAGGAGCTGATCCAGTGCCCGGTCGCCATGCTCTCGACGAGCCCCGAGCGCGACGACACCATCCTCGTCACCGACCCCTTCGCGGACTGAGATGGCGCTCGGCTACAAGACCCGCAAGCGGCTGGCGCTGCTTGCGCTTCTGGTCGGGCTGCCGGCCTATATCATCGTCGCGGTGAGCGTGGTGAACCTGGCCGAGGCGCGGTGGGGGATGATGCCCTGGTGGGGATCGCTCGCCGTCTATGTCGGGCTCGGCATCCTCTGGGCGCTGCCGCTGAAGCCGGTGTTCACCGGCGTCGGCCAGCCCGATCCGGACGCGAAACGCGACTGAGACAAACGCAAAACGGAGGGGCTTGCCCCTCCGTTTTTCTTTGTGCCCGGGCCAGTGGTCAGGCCCGCTTTTCGAAATACTGCGACTGTTCGGTGATCGCGTACTGGCCGCGCTTCACCTTGGCGATCTTGCCCTGACGCAGCAGCTGGCCGAAGCTGCGCAGCCGCTCCTCGCGGCTGAAGCTGCCCGCGCCGATCGCGGTGATCTTGCTCATGATCTGCGGCGGCGAGAAATGCGGCCGGCCCTCGATCTGGGCGGTATAGGCCGCAGCCGCCTCGAGCAGATCCGACAGGCCCTGGGTGCCATGCGCCTGCGCGAAGTCGGCAAAGCTCTCGGCGCCGCTCGCGTTCAGCGGCGCGGGGCCGTCGTCTTCGGCGAGCGCGTCTTCGGCCAGCACGTCCTCGGCCAGCAGTTGCGCCGTGCTGACCCGGCGCGGCCGCACCGGCGTCACCGCCGCCGGCGGCGCCACCGGCATCGCCGGCGTCCGGTCGATGCGCTGCTCGGAGACGAGGACCAGCGGCGCCTGGCGCGGCTCGACCGGCGCCGGACGCCCGCTCGTGGTGCCGTGCAGCACCGGACGGCGCGGTTGCACCGCATGGGTGAGGTCGTCGCGATAGGGCCGGGTGTCGTCGGGGGTCTCTTCCTTGCGGCCGCCGCGGGCCAGCCGATCGGCCACCGTCGCCGCCACCGCGGCCTTCAGATGCGCGATTGCCGACAGCCGGCGGCGGTTCTCGTGGCCCGAAAGCTGGGCGTCGGCCTCTTCCATCAGCCGCGTCACATCAGCGTCGCGCGAGGTCCCGGCGGGCTTTTGCGTGACGCGGCGCGGGGTGACCGGGGCGACGG
Source organism: Paenirhodobacter huangdaonensis (assembly GCF_004022465.1). Classification (NCBI taxonomy): domain Bacteria; kingdom Pseudomonadati; phylum Pseudomonadota; class Alphaproteobacteria; order Rhodobacterales; genus Paenirhodobacter; species Paenirhodobacter huangdaonensis. Next base: position 52,513 of record NZ_SAVA01000017.1, read on the forward strand.
GGGCGGGCGCAGCCGCTTCGGCGGCCGGCGCGAGCGGGGCTTCTTCCGGCTCCGGGCTCTGCGCTGCCGCGAGCTCCGGCGCGGCGGCGGCGGCAGCCTCGGTCGGCAGCATCGCGGCGATCTGCGCCGCCAACTCCTCGGGTTCGATCGCGTCGGCGGCGGTGTCCGGCGACATCGCCTCTCCGGCGGCCGGCGCGGGCTCGGCCAGATGCGCTGCAAGCGCGGCGGCGATCGTGTCCGCGTCGATCTCCTCGGGGGCGGCCGACGTCGCCGCGATCCCCTCGTCGGGCTCCTCGGGGAAATCCCAGTCCTCCGCTGCGGCGGCCAGCGCGGCTTCGGTGTCGGCACCGGGCAGCTCGTCGCTGTCGGTGGCATCGAAATCCTGCTCGAGCGCGGCAAGCTCGGCCATCAGCTCGGCTTCCTGCTCGGCCGACAGCGCCGGCGCGTCGGCCTCTGCCGGCACGGTTTCGGCGTCCAGGCGCGCGGCGACGCGCGCCGCGATCTCCTCGCTGGCGGTCTCGGCCGGGGCCTCGGCGGCAACGGGTGCGGCGGGCGCCCCGGCCGGCGGGGTGGGCTCGATTCGGCGCACCTTGATGACGCGGGCCCGTTGCGGCGGGCGCGGGGCTTCGGGCTTCGGCGCGGCCTCGGCCACCGCAGCGGCAGGCGCTTCGGCCGGGGCCGGTTCGGGGGCCGCTGCCTCCTGCGCCGGAAGCTGCGCCGCGCGACGGGCGGCACGGCGCTCGGCCCAGCTCAGATGCGGCGCCTCTTCGGGCGTCCCGGTCGATTCGGCCGCGGCGTCCTCCTCGGCTTCGGGCCGATCCGTCGCCGTTTCCGGCGCCGCAGCGGTGGTTTCCCCGGCGGTCTCGGTCTCAATCCCGGTGCCGGCAGCCGCGTCAGTCGCCGCTTCGGTCCCTTCGGCGGGGGCTGCCGGGGCCTGTTCCGCGACGGCGGCGATCTCCTCGAGGAGGATCGACGCCTCGATGGCCGGCTCCTCGGCGATCTCCGCCACCGGCTCGGACATCTCTGCCACCGGCTCGGACACGGGTTCAGCCATGGGCTCGGGCATGGTGGCGGGTTCCGCCAGGATCGCCGCTTCGACCGGCGCGGCAACGGGGGCCGCCGCCGCCGCCTTGGCTGAGGCCACTGCCGCGCGGATGCGCTGCAGCTTGGCTGCGACCGATTCGCTCACCGGATCGGCACTTTGCGGCACCACGAAGGGCGCGGCCGGGGGTTCCGGCGCCGGCGCGGGGGCCTCCGGCACGGTGGTTTCCGTCACCGCGGGCGCTGCTTCGGGCGCTGCGGCCATGGTGGGCGTGGTCCCCGCAGGCTCTGTCGCCGCGGGCTCGGGTGCCGGCGCCGCGGCGGTGATCTCGGCCGGCGCGGGGGTCGCCTCGGCCTGGCGCAGGATCACGCCGTTGCGCTGGATCTTCGCCTCGACACGGCGCTGAATCTCGCGTTCGGCGATGCGGTGCAGCATCTCGGCGTCGGGTTGCGGTGGTTCGGCGCCGAAATAGCGGTCGTCGGCGGCCAGATCCCGAAAGTATTCCGCGATCGCCTTCATCGTGTTGAACGGCTCGTCGAACCCCTCCAGCGTGCAGGAGAAGGTGCCGTAGGAGACGGTGAGAATCTTGCTTGCACCAACCATGGAACGCTCACTTTCTACTAGATCCGGTTCCGACCATGATCGTGTCGAACTGGTGCTTTCCCGTGAACGGAAAAAGGCAAATGCAGGGAATTTTTCCGGTCGCGGTTGTGCTTTTCTGCCTTAATCGCCATCAATCATGGCATGGAAAGACACATTGTCCAGTATCATGGCGGGGTGACCCTGCTTGGCGGCGGCGCGGTCGAGGCGGCGGATCTGCACGCGGCGCTGGCGCTGGCGCCGGCGCTGGTGGCGGCCGATGGCGGCGGCGACCGGGCGCTTGCCTTCGGGCTGATGCCCGAGGCGGTGATCGGCGACATGGACAGCCTGAGCCCGGCCGGGGCGGCGGCGATCGGCCCTGCGCGCCTGCACCGCATCGCCGAGCAGGACAGCACCGATTTCGGCAAATGCCTGACCTATGTCGGGGCGCGGTTCTTCATCGGGCTCGGCTTCACCGGGCTCCGGCTCGACCACACCCTTGCCGCGCTCAGCGATCTGGCGCAACGCCCCGACCGGGCCGTGGTGCTGATCGCCGAGGACGAGCTGATCTTCCGCGCCCCGCCCGAGATCGCGCTCGATCTGCCGCTGGGCGAGCGGCTCTCGCTTTTCCCCTTCGGGCCCGCCTCTGGCACGGCCGAAGGGTTGCGCTGGCCGATCGAGGGGCTGAACTTCACCCCCGCCGGCCGCGTCGGCACCTCGAACGAGGTCAGCGGGCCGGTGCGGCTCAGCCTGGCGGGAGAGATGCTGGTGCTGCTGCCGAAGCGGCATCTGGCCGCGGTGCTCGCCGCGCTTGGGCTGCGGTGACGCGCTCGCGGTGGATGATGTAAAGCCCCGATCCGGTGATGATCGCGATCCCGACCCAGGTCAGCAGGTTCGGGAAATCGCCGAAGACCAGATAGCCGAAGAGCGTGGCGGTCAGCATCTCGAAGTAATGCAGCGGCGCGAGCGTCGAGGAGGGGGCGAAGGACAGCGCATAGCTCATCGCCATGTGGCTCACCGTCGAGGCGATGCCGACACAGGCGCACCAGAGCCAGAAGATCCCCTCGGGCCGGCCGAAGCTCAGCTCGGTGAGCCCCGCCATCCCGCCGAGTGCCAGCAGCGGCAGACACAGCAGCGTGGCGAAAACCGCGGTGTGGAACTGCATCGCCACCGGGTCGACATCGCGCGACAGCGCCCGCGTCAGCAGGATGTAAAGCGCGAAGCTGACCGCCGTGCCGAGCGGGAAGAAGGCGACCGCGCCGAAATGGGTGAATGAGGGCTGGATCACGAAGAGTGCGCCGATGAAGCCCACCACCGAGGCGGCGATGCGCCGCGGCCCGACCTCTTCATGCAGCACGAAACGGCCGATGAACAGGATCACGAAGGGCTCGGCGAAGGCGATGGCGAGGGCATCGGCGATCGGCATCACCTGCACCGCGGCGACGAAGCAATAGGTCGCGGTCATCGAGACGAAGGCACGTGCCACGCTCAGCGCGAGCACCCGCCCGCCGATCCGCAACGGCAGCCGCAGCGCCACGACGAGCGGCGCCATCAGCAGCCCCTGCACGATATAGCGGCCAAGCGTGATCGTGCCCACCGGCACCGCCTGCGCGGCCAGCTTCGAGGCCACGTCGATCAGCGGCGCCAGCGCGCAGAAGGTGAGCATCAGGGCGATGCCGGGAAAGATGCGGTCCGGACGGGTCATCCGGAATCGCTATCGTCCCGCGCGGGCGCCGTCCATCCTGAAAGTGACGACGCCCTGTGCCGCGGTTCAGCCGCGCCGGTCGCGCTCGATCTCGGCAAAGAGCCGCGTGCAGGCGGCGGCGGCGAAATCGAGCACCGCGCGGTCGGTGAAACGACCCGCGGTCATGCGCTGATGCACGCCGCCGATCACCACCTCGGGCGTCGCGACCGGGCGCGACAGCGTCGAGGCGAAGGCCTCGCGCAGCTGGTATTGCGCCCGCACCCCGCCGGTCGAGGCCATCGAGCAGGTGACGATCAGCACCGGCTTGTCCTTCAGCGGCGAGGCGAAGGCCGGGCGCGAGGCCCAGTCGATGGCGTTCTTCAGCACCCCGGGCGTGCCGTGGTTGTATTCGGTCGAGACCACGATCAGCCCCTCGGCCGCCTCGATCGCGGCGCGCAGCGCGGCAACGGGCGCGGGGCGCGGTTCGATGTCGAGGTCCTGATTGTAAAGCGGCAGCGCGCCGATCTGCGCCGTCGCGGTCTCGGCGCGCGGCGCGATCTCGGCGGCGATCGCCTCGAGCACGGCGGCACAATAGGAGGCCTGGCGCAGGCTTCCGGGGATGCCCAGCAGGCGGTAGGGGGTGGTCATGGTCTGTCTCGTCCTTGTCTTCGGCCGTCTCGCCCGGCCCTGCGGATGGCTATATATCGACGGATGTGCTATCCGCTTTCGTGAAGCAGCCAAATGCTGCGGAGGAACGGACATGCTGCCCGAAGACGGTCCCACGCTGAACCCGATCCTTGCGCTGTCGCGCGCCCATGCCCGCGGCGCCCATGTCGGCCGCCATTCGCATGCCCGCGCGCAGCTGATCTTCCTGCTTTCGGGGGCGATGCGGATCGGGCTCGATGACCGGGTGTTTTCGGTGCCGCCGGGGCAGGCGGCCTTCCTGCCGGGCGGTGTGCCGCATGCTGCCGACTACACCGAGCGCAGCGCGGTGCGCGTGGCCTATCTCGACCCCGCGGCCTTTCCCGGCCTGCCGGGGGAAAGTGCCGTTCTGCCGCTTGCCGGGCTGCTGCGCGAGCTGGTGCTGCGGGCGATCGCGCTTGACCCCGGGACCCCCTGGAGCGCGGCAGATGCGCGCGCGATGCAGGTGCTGGCCGACGAGATCTGCCGCGCGCGGGATCTTGCGCCGGGCCTCGCGCTTGGCCGTGACGCGCGGTTGCGGCGGGTGACCGAGGCGCTCGTCGCCGATCCCGCCGACCGGCGCAGCCTGCCCGAATGGGCTGCCACCGCGGCGGTGGCCGAGCGCACGCTGGCGCGGCTGTTCCTGCGCGAGACCGGGCTCTCCTTCGCGCGCTGGCGCAGCCGGCTGCAGATCGCGCGCGCGCGCGAAGCCCTCGCCGCCGGCCGGCCGGTGACGCAGATCGCCTATGACCTCGGCTATGCCAGCCCCTCGGCCTTCACCGCGATGTTCACCCGTGAAACCGGGCAGCCGCCGCATCTGAGCCGCGCCACGCTGCCCGGTGCCGAAGCCGGCAGCCCGTCTTTCTCCTTGCCTGAAATACCTCGGGGGTGAGGCCCGTCAGGGCCGAGGGGGCAGCGCCCCC
>NZ_SAVA01000018.1:0-54322 GCF_004022465.1 Paenirhodobacter huangdaonensis
AAAGCCCTCGGGGCAAGACCTCAGGCGACACCAAAGTCGCTCCCGGTCGCGGGGTGGAGCAGCCCGGTAGCTCGTCAGGCTCATAACCTGAAGGTCGCAGGTTCAAATCCTGCCCCCGCAACCAAAACTAATTCCTCAGTAATATCAATGGTTTGAAGGTCCGCATCTGCGGATTGTCCATTGATTGCAACACTACGCCCCGCTTTCCGCGGGGCTTTTTGCGTTTGGGCCGCTGCGCCGACAGCCTCATGCACCGGCAGCCCACAAGCCAGACGCAGCAGGCTCGCCAGCGCGCCATGCAGGTGGATCGCAAGGCCGGGCCGGCCAGTCTCGCTTTCCTCGGCTGAAACGGGCACCAGTTCGACCTTCTCGATCAGCGCCCGCAAAGCTTCCTTGGCCTTGTCCATCCGCTCGGCATCCGACAGGCCCGCGATCAACTGGCCGATCCGGGCGCGGTAGGTCCGCGCCATGCCGGGATGGATGCGGATCGGGTCCAGTGCGGGGGAGGCCGAAAGCTGGCGCTCCAGATCCTTCCGGCGGCTGTCCAGTTCGATCATCCGGTCCTTCACCTGTTCGGCGGGAACGCCGGCGATGATCGCATCCACAAGCTTTTTGTGGTCGGCGGACACCTGCTTCAGTTCCCGTTCCAGTTCCGCGCGGCCGGCCTCGCGCGTAGCCTGCAGCCGGTTCCGCTCGGCGGCATATTCCTCGCAGAAAATCCGGACCGCTTCCTCGTCCATCAGATGGTGTTCGAGCGCGCCAAGAACGCGGGCCTCGAGGTCGGCCTGTTTGATGACTGCCATATTGGTGCAGGCCGCCGCACCCTTCTTGCGGGCGGCCGAGCAGCCGAAGCCATCCTTGGACACCTTCGAGAACCCACCGCCGCAGCAACCGCAGGTCATCAGGCCCGAGAACAGGAACTTCGGACGCCGCCGGTCCCAGATCGGCACATTGGTGTTCTTCGTCTTCATCGCACCCTGGCGGGCCTTCACCGCATTCCAAATCTCGTCAGTGACGATCCGCAGATGCGGGACCTCCACCTCGGTCAACCGGTCCTCCGGGTTCAGGCGCGAGTTCCGTTTGCCGGTGTCCGGATCCTTGCTGTAATGCAGACGGTTCCAGACCAGATTGCCACGGTAGAGTTCGTTGTTCAGGATGCCCGTGCCGCGCTCGCGGTTGCCGAGGATCGAGGATGTTCCCCACCAGCCGCCGCGCGGGCCTGGGATGCGCGCATTGTTCAACGCCTCGGCGATTTTGCCCGCCGACATGCCCTGCGCGTAGTCGGTGAAAATCCGGCGCACTACCTCCGCCTCGGCGCGGTTGATCGCGCGGTCGCCGTGTTCCGATTTGCCGTTCACGGTGACCGCGGGCAGGACGTCATAGCCGTAGGCATTGCCGCCGGCGAGCTTGCCGTCCTTGACCCTGCCTTTCTGGCCGCGATGCGTCTTGATGCCGATGTCGCGCAGCTGGATCTGGTTCATCGTCCCCTTCATCCCGATCAGCATGGCATCGACCTTGCCTTCTGTCAGGGTGTGGATCTCTAGCCCGGCATGCTCCATCCGCTCATGGAACTTCGCGATGTCGGCGAGCTTGCGCGACAGCCGATCGAGCGCTTCGGCCAGGACGATGTCGAACTTCCCCGCCTTGGCATCGCGCTGCAGCACCTCGATTCCGGGGCGAAACATGCTGGCGCCCGAGATCGCCCGGTCTTGGTAGGTTCCAACGATCTCCCAGCCTTCGCGCGCGGCGAGATCGCGGCAGGAGTCGATCTGGTCCTCGATCGAGGCATCGCGCTGCTTGTCGGTCGAGAAGCGGGCATAGATCGCCACGCGCAGTCTGGGCTTCGTCATCGGGTGTCTCCTTCGAGGCGGAAGGGATCAGTCGGGATCAGTCGGGATCGGCGGCATGGTCGCGGCGCGCGGCCTCTCGGGCGAGCGCGCGCAGGAAGTGGTGGAACAGCTCCAGGCGCTGTGCGTCGTTCTGATCTCCGGGAATGCGGGTGCCGACCGGATGTGCGGCTGGGAGGGCCGCCGCCTGCGCGGTGTCCTGTTCCTGAGCATGTCTTCTCCGGTCCCGTGCCATCGGCAAAGGCTCTCCCCGCGCCGCCGGAGGCTGGTCCGGGGCGCTCGCTGATGATGATCCTGTGCGGGGAAGGCCCTCGCCGCTTCTGGCATCATCATACCGCGGGGAAGCGGGGCGCGGAGGGCGAAGCTGCCTTGGTCCGGCACGCGGATGTGGAAAACCACGTTGAAAATACGGAAGATTCTCTCTCCAGAAGGGGAGGGGGCGCTTGCCGCATCGCCGCAGGACGGGGGGCCACGAAAAGGTGCCGCGGGAAAGTTCTGCCAAGGGCGAATTCTGTGGAATTGCGCTGCGGCGCAGGAAGAACGTGTGGCAGGCAGGCTCTGGTCCCCGTGGCGGGGGAATGGCGGCGCCAGCGGGGTGTTTTGCGAAATCGAATGGCGCAAATCCCGGTGGCGGTTGCTCGGTTGGGGTGTCGGCGGGCAATCGGGGGCCGCGCCAACCATTTTTGCGAATTCCTTTATGGCACCCCCGGGCCCTGACGCGCCGGATTGGCGGCAGGGGGCGGGCCGCGCGATCAGGGGCCAAGGTCGGCGAGCCAGGGCTTCAGCTCCTCTTCATTCAGTTCGCGGTGGTGCAGAAGATGATCCGCCATCTTCTCCAGGCGGTCCCGTTGCGGCTCGAGAAGCTGACGGGCGCGCCGCTCGAAGACGTCGAGCCTGACCCGCACGCGGTTGCGCTCTTCCGGCGACAGTCGCCGCATGTCCGCGGGGCCGAGCCATGCGCCGCCATTCACGCCGAGGCCCGCCTCGCGGTCGACCTGCAGCTGCAGCCGGGTGGCGAGATGGAGGTCGCTGCCCTCGCTGCCGCCCGCCCCCGCGCTGACGGTGCCAAGGACGAGCCGTTCGGCCGCGCGGCCTGACAGCAGGATTGTCATCTCGGCCTCGAACTCGGCGACGGTGCCTTCCAGGATCAGATGGGGCCGGATGGTCGCGCCGCCATCGGCCGACAGCTGGATGCGGTGAACGGGAGCGGCGCCCAGCCGTGTGGCGGCGATCGCGTGGCCGCATTCGTGGAGCGCGATGCGGTGGTCGCGCGCCTGCGTCTGCGGATCCCGGGCGGGAAGGCTGGCCCGGATCCAGGCGGCATCACAGCACCGTGCCGCGCGCCGTGCCGCCGACCGGGCGGCGCGGAGCCAAGTGTCGATCGCAGCCGGCGTCTCGCCCGCGACCTCTCGGGCCAGGGCCTGCAGATCGGCCTCGCCGGCCTCCGGGAGCGCACGCCGCAGCATGTGCCGGATCTGCTGCAGGGACGGCCGGCCGAGCACGCCGTGCAGATCGAAGCGGCCGGGGCGCAGGATTGCGGGGTCCAATGCCTCGGGATGGTTGGTGGCGCCCACCAGGAGCACGCCCTCGGCGCGATTGAGCTGATCGATCTCGGCAAGGAACTGATTGATGACCTGGGCTCTGTACGTGGTCGCGTGCCGGTCCGCGCTGTCGCGCGATCCGACCGCATCGATCTCGTCGATGAAGAGCACGCAGGGACGCCGCTGGATGGCCTCGGCAAAGCTGCGGCGCATCTCGCGCAGCATGTCGCCGAGATGGCCATGCGATTGCCAGATGCCGAAGGACGCCTCGACGATGGGCACGCCGGCACTCGTCGCGATGGCCCGGGCCAGCACGCTCTTGCCGGTCCCGGGCTCGCCCGAGAGCAGGAGCGCGTGCGACAGCTCTCTCCAGCGGGCGGTGCCCTGCCGCCATGCGGTCAGGTCGGCCACGAGATCGGCCGCGGCCCGGTGCGCCGGGCTGTCCCCGCCGATCTCGGCGAGCGTCATGTCGGAAGATGGATTGGCCATCGGCGCCAGAAGCGCCGCCAGCTTGCGGGCCGCAGCCGGCGCGTTCGGCTCGCGCAAGGCGGACATCAGGCTCGGCATATCCATGGTCGCGAGGGCGTCGTTCTCCGGCAAAAGCGGAGTGATCAGCGTGCGATCAACCTTACCGGTAGCGGAATGCGTTTGCCCGAGCAGCCGGAGCATGATCTCCCGGTCAATGGGGGGCAACTGCAGGGCAGGCGGCAGTACGCGCCGGAGATTGGCCGGAAGCGATGCCGTATCAGGAAGCAGGATCATCAGCGGATGCGGCCGCGCCAAAGCTGCGAGGATCTCGTGTTCGATCTTCGCGATCGCGTGCTCGGTGATCTTGTTGCTGCCGGTCTCCGTCGGGCGCAGCAGCTGGAGCACAGCGGAGTCCCTGTGGCGCGGGGGGCGCGTTTGCGATGTCCAGCCGTCCGGCAGGAAAAGACGGCCGATCGCGGTGGCCGCGCCGGAGAGCTGGATGGGCTCGAAACCTGTGATGACAGTGCAGGCGCGTTGATCCAGCGCGGATCCGAACCGCTCCTGGCTGCCGAAAGTCGCCGCCAGACGCAACGTCATGAGGATTTTGTCCGGAGCAATGACAACCTTTGGCCGATCCGAGCCGCGATCATCCATGGCATAGCCATCGATACCGGCGGCCCGCATGTCTTCAATGTCGCGCGAGTCCTGGTGCTGGCTGTGCTCGAGCTCGCCCAGCAGGCCGGCGGCGGAAGGTGTCTTGCCGCCGAGCACCGGTCTGATCCGTTCGCCCTCCGCGTCGATATCGGGATCGAAGCTGCTCTCGGCTTCGGCCTGGCGCAGGCGGCGCAGAAGGCTGCACGCATAGGGCGCCCAAAGGGGATGTGTGTTGGAGATCTTCGGCATGTCGTTGCCTCCATGGCATGGAAAGAGAACCGGCTGACGCCGGTTCATTCCGGAAAAAAGGGGGGGCAGGGGCGGGATCAGTCGGTGGCGCGAAGGCCGGTGTCGAGGTCGTCCAGCAGCTTCAGGATCACGGGCTGCAGCCCTGCCGCGTAGATCTCCGACTTCACGCGCAGCCAGGGACGGTACCGCTCTGGCGGTATGACGCTGTCCCGATGGTTGCGCCTGAGCGCGGCATGCATCTTCTTCTCCAGGGATTGTGCGGTGTGGCCGTTGCGGATCGGGACGCTGCGGAGGATGTGTCCGGAAAGATCCGGGCTTCGCTTCAGCTGCCAGTGCAGTCGGCTGTCCGGGTTCCGGGAAAAACCGAGCTTGACGAGCGGTGCCAGTCCCGGAAGCGCGAAGCACATGCAGTAGATGAAGCTCGGCGCCGTGGACCAGCCTTCGCCGCAGCTGGCGCAGTTGAAACGCCCGGACTGCATGTTCGCGCGTGCGATCGCCTGCTCGTGGCCGCAGCTGTGACGATAGACCCGGTAGTTCGGGCCGCGACCCGGGGCGGGGCCGATCAGGGACCAGCCCCGTGCCTTCGCCTCGGCCTCTTCCTTCTCGTTCTGGCATCGTTCGCAGCGATGCGCGCACTCCCCCGCGGCGATCCGCTTGACCAGCTCGAACTGACGCCGGAGCCCGTGCCCGCAGGGCGCCTGGTAAAAGCCGTAATGGCGGTCCTCCGGGTCACGCCCGAGCCAGACGAGGCCTGCCGCTTCCGCGTCCGCCCGCCAGCGCGCGTCCATGCAATGCGGGCAGAGTGGCTGGCTCGTCATCAGGACATGGAGCTTGCTGCGATGCTCCTGCCCGCAGGCCTCGCAGCGCAGCATCAGGTGATAGCGGTCGTCGACCCGGCAGGTGATTTCGAAGCCCTTCGCTGCGGCCGCGGCGTGCCAGTGCTCGTGGATCGGCATGCCGATCGGAACGGGGCGCTCGTGAGGGGTGTCGGGGGAGACGTGCGGATGAGTGTTCATGGCGGATACCTCCGGGCAAGCCGCATCCGGCCGCAGCCATGGCAGGTGCTGGGGCGGGACGCGGACAGGGATTGGGCAAGCGGGCCGAGCCCGGCGCGGAAAGCGCGGGCAGGGCCTGGATGCGTCAGGGTGACTGGATCAGAGCGCGCAGGCGACGGTCAGCGGTTCCGGCATCTCGGCAGCGGGATCATCAGGCCAATGCGTCCCGAGATCGTCGAACTCGTCGAGGTCGGCCAGGGCCTCGAGCTGCACTTGATGAGTCTCCAGCATCTGCCGCACCCGTGCTCCGACCGCGCCGGCGTCGCAGCAGGAGAACAGCTCCGCATGGCTGCCGGGAAGGCGGAGCAGGGAGGTGAACGTCGCGGCGCTGTCGCTCTCGATCAGCAGGCGCGTCAGCATGGCGCTGCGCTTGAGCGGCTTGTCTGACGCCCGCATCACCGGCTGTGCCGTGATCGTCGCGGCGAGGCCCAGCACCCGAGCCCGGGCCTCCTCCGCGTCCGCGCTCCAGGACAGGAATGCCGGGTCGAAGCAATCCGCATGCTCGAGGTCGCGCTCGCACTCGATGTACAATGCCACGGCCGCGTTCAGCTGCGTGAACGCGCGAGAGATGAGGCTGTGCGAGAAACGGTCGCACGCTTCCGAAGCGCCCAGGGGCGTGATAGGCATATGAACAGCCATGGGTGATCTCCATACGATCAGTCAGGGTTAGGATCGGGGGGGTGTTGGTAGCACCGCCTCGATCTGCATATAAAGCATATGCGTTATATCTTCATATTGTCAATGGCCCATCCGTGGTATAGTGCAATACCATGTCAAAAAAGACCGCTTATCCCTTCAAGAAACTTGTGAACCTGACAGAGCAGCAAGCCGAGCGGATAGCTGATTATCGGTTCGCAAACAGGATTTCCTCTGAAAACGAGGCGATCCGTCAGTTGATTGAGTATGGGCTGAGAGTGGTAGAAACCGAGCGGAAGGACCAGTCCAGCTGACTAGGTGTGCAGATCAGTTTTCGGGGGCTATGGACTGTTGTGCTCCAGATCCGCAAGACTGAGCGCTTGGTGAATGACAAGGATTCCGCACCGACTTTTCGGAGAACCAGGTGGGCTCCTGTAGTTGAGAGACGGCTGGTCGCGTCTTGGAAGGCGCGTTCGCGCGTCGGGGGGGGCGAGAGGGGTGGGCCCCTTCGACTTGGTAAAATCGTTAGGACGGGGATTTTTGCGGCAGGAGAAGTGAGTGCGTCGACCGCGTTCGCATGGGAAGTCGGCTCTCCGCCAAGGTCGGCATTGGTCGATGGATTGCTTTCTGAAATCACCCGTGGCTCCATGCCCCATGGCGGAGAGCCACTCGCAGTGGTCGGTTTCAGTCGGAGCGACCGCAACCACTTGGGGCTGAAAGTGGCTTAAATTGCCCTGAAAATGCCCCGGGATTGGGGAAAGGCCAGGTCGTCTGTTTCGCATATCCAAGATTGCTTGCCCTGAAAATTTCGCCCAAGGTGCAAGGCATAGAGGCTGGTATTTGAGGGCCGAAATGCTTGCGTTTCTCGTAAAGCTCATTCGCATGACGCTTTTCTATGCGGTTTACTTCGTCCTCGGCGTGGCCTTGATCGCGACGGTGTTGAAAGATCTGCCGGCGATGGGGCAGATGCTTTTTGCGTTTGGTGTTCCCCTGGTCCTGGTCTGGGTACAGGAAAACCGACGGCGTGGGCGGTCTCGTGCCCGGGAAGAGCTGGGTGCGGTGGAAGCGTTCGCTCGGCAGCAAGAGCATACCGCCGGATCGCGCGCTGCGCCGCCTCCTCTGTTCAGGCGGGGCGATTCAGTCGCGCCTGCCGCAGCTGAGGCTGCGCGGGGCGGGCGAGAGCGGATCGAGAGTGAGGCGGTCCGGCAAGACCGCCCCGTTGCTGAAGACCCGGCTTCGCCAGTGGTGGAGCGGAGCGCAGCCAATCCGGCCGCGGTGCCTGCTGCGATCTCCGAAACAGAGGCCTGTTTCGCGTCCAATGGCCTTTTGCCGCAAAGACATGACGTAGCCTTTCCAGCACCAGACCGAAGCCCCGGGCCGCCTGCGCCGCCGCCCCTCTCGCTCACGCGGGAGGATCCGGTCCTGCCCGAGGTTGCACAGACCAGATGCGCGCAGATCGACGCGGGGGAAGCCGCTGTATTGCCGTCAACCATGCCGGTGCCAAAGGAACCACCGCTTCAGGAAATGGCGGAAAGCGACCTCCGCCTTCGGGATCGTGAAGCCCTGCGCGCTCAACAAGAGCGCGCAGAGCGGTATCGGCTTGCCGAGAGTGCCAGAAAGATGGCGCGTCAGAAAGAGCTGGAGGAGGAGGGCCGGGCAGCTCGAAAGCTGCAGGAAGGCCGGCAGAGGCTGGAAAATCAGCTCGCTCCAGCCAAAGCTCTGACGAGCTGGGTCCCCAAAGGCGAAAGCGCGGTTATCGTCGGGCGCCATATCGGCGGGATGGTCTATGTTGGTCCGCCGCCCCGAATTGACAGAGAGGGGTATTCTACGAAAAGCCGCCCCTATATCGACCCGGCCTTGCCGGTCGCACGCTTGGAGAGAGATCCGAGAGGGACGCAGCTGCCCTATTGGCCGAGCTATTCCGATCTGTCGCCGATCTGTCGTGCGACCTACCTGGATTGGCTCGCCGATGGTCGCCGCGATGCCAGTTACAATCCCGGCTACATGTTCCTTTATTTCTACGGGCTGGAGCGACGATTTTGCGTCGACCTGCCGGAGGAGGAAGAGAAACGCAAGATCCTTGACGAGGTCCGAAGGCTTGCGGCGCTCTATGACAATAACGGGTCGGCACGGCGCTACCTCGGGGAATTCATCGGGATCGCGCAACTGGATTTGCAGGATCCCGCCGCGTCAGAGCCGGTTCTCGACTTCCGCGGGTGGGAAGTCCCTTTCGGCCTCAAGGTTGCGATCGGCAGCAAGATCGCGCAGGACGAGCCGCTGAGCTGGGATTGGGTGCTGAGCTGGCTGATCTGCCATCCAGAGCACTATCTGCGTACCCCCGCGACGCGGTGTCAGGAAGAATTTCGGGCTCTGTTCCGACTTCGGTTCGAACGGCGCTTTCCGAATGGGCTCAAGGTCGCGAAACCCCGCAAGATGCTGAGTGGGCGGTATCAGGCGGCCTCGCAGGAGTTTCATGCAGATCTGAAGCCGAACCTCGGCGGCAGGCCGGTGCCGGACATTTCCGGCCTGCGCAAACCGCTCGAGATCGCGCAGGAAGTCGCGGACGAGGTCACCGAGGCGCTTGAACGCTTCAGCCGATATCTGGGGCGCATTCCGGATGGACGGGGAAGCATCGAGGCGCAGGCCTTGCTTCCGGCGGAGCTGCGTCCGCTTTTTCCGTCCGATGCGCTGGATCGGTTGAAGGACTGGGCAGCGTCGCAGGTCGCCGAAGGGGCGCTCGTTCCCGCGGCGGAGGTCATCGCCCGGATCGGGGGGACGCTGCCGGAAAAACTGACCAAGTCGCTCCTGACCGGGGCCGCCGACACGCTGGCCCGGATCGGGTTTGGCCTGGCCCCCGATCCGCGCTTCGCGTTGCGCTCGCCCAAGATCGACGAGCCACTGGTGATCTATGCTCTCGAGGCTCCGATCGAAAATCTCGAGGATGTCTCTGCTGCGTATCGGGCGGCCCTTCTTGAACTTGCGCTTGGCGTTTTCGTCGTGCAGGCGGATGGGGTTATTTCCGACGCCGAACGGCGGGCGCTGCGAGACCGGATCGAACGGGCCGCCGACATCAGTGCGGCCGAGCGTCTGCGTCTTGCGGCCAATATGGACTGGCTTCTGGCGGTGCCCTCCGATCTGGCACTCTTGCGGCGCAAGCTCAAGGAGACCGGGCCGGACGTGCATGTGGCTTTGCGCGCGGCGCTGGTCGCGGCGGCGCATGCCGATGGCCTCATTCAGTCCGAAGAGGTCGCGAGGATCGAGAAACTCTACAAGGCGCTCGGGCTCGATCCGGGGCTGGTCTATTCCGACATTCACGCAGGCGATGTTCTCGATGATCCGGTCCGGGTGAAACCGGCGACCGCCGACGTTCCGGGGGAGGCGATCCCGACGGCAGTGCGTGGCCTGGCGCACAAACTTGATCCGGCACTGATCGCGGCGACCCGGGCGGAAACGGCACGGGTGTCATCGGTCCTTGGCGCAATTTTTGGGGCGGAGGAGGCCGAGCCGGAAACAGCCCCCGTTCACCCCGAAGAGTCGGTGCGACTGCAGGGGCTGGACGCGGCGACGACGGCTCTGGTCCGCGAGATTGCCGGAGAGACACATCTGACGGCCGAGGCTTTCGAGGCCGCCTGCAAACGCCACGGGTTCCTGCCGGCCGGGGCGCTGGAGGCGATCAACGAATGGGCTTTCGGGATCTACGACGAAGCGCTGCTAGACGACTATGACGGCTACGATGTGGCCCCGGAGATCGCCGCGGCAGTGACGGCGGAATTTGCAAAGGAGGGACGCCATGTCCACGCTTAAGCCGCGCGAGCGCGACGCGATTGTTCAGGCCCTGCGCGCGGGCGTCGTGCCCAAGCAGGGGTTGCGCCATATCCAGGTCGGGCGTGTGCGCGAGATCGAGGAACTGGTCAGGGACATGGAGCGGATCGCCGATGGCGGTTCCTCGATCCGGTTCGTGATCGGCGAATACGGGTCGGGCAAGACCTTCTTCATGAACCTGATCCGGCTTGTGGCGCTGGAAAAGGGGCTGGTGGTGATGTTCGCCGATCTGGCGCCCGATCGCCGTCTGCACGCCACCGGCGGCCAGGCGCGGGGGCTTTACGCCGAGATGGCGCGCAATCTCTCGACCCGCACCAAGGCCGACGGCGGGGCGCTTGCCAGCGTTGTCGAGCGCTTCGTTTCGCAGGCACATCGTGACGCCGAAGACCGGGATATGCCCACCGGCGCCGTCATCCGCGAGAGGCTGGCACATTTCGAGGAACTGACCGGAGGGTTCGATTTCGCCGAGGTAATCCGCCGCTACTGGGAGGGCCACGAGAGCGGCGATGACGAGCTGAAATCTGCCGCCCTGCGCTGGCTGCGCGGCGAGTTCGCCACCCGCACCGATGCCCGCAAGGCACTTGGCGTGCGCACGATCGTCGACGATGCTGGCGTCTACGATCAGCTGAAGCTGATGTCCGCCTTCGTGCGCGCGGCGGGCTACAAGGGGCTTCTCGTCGGTCTTGACGAGATGGTGAACCTGTTCAAGCTGACCTCGGCACAGGCTCGCAACGCCAATTACGAACAGATCCTGCGGATCCTCAACGACGTGTTGCAGGGCAGCGCCGAGAACCTCGGCTTCCTGATGGGGGGCACGCCGGAGTTCCTGATGAACACGCGGCGCGGGCTTTACAGCTATGAGGCACTGCAATCGCGGCTGGCGGAAAACACCTTCGCTCGCGACGGGCTTGTCGATCTTTCGGGGCCGGTGGTGCGGCTTGCCAGCCTGACGCCCGAGGATCTCTTCGTGCTTCTGCACAACATCCGCGCGGTGATGCAGGAGGAGGATGCGATGCTCCCGGATGCGGCGCTCGAGGCCTTCATGGCGCATTGCTCCGAACGGATCGGCGAGGCCTATTTCCGCACCCCGCGCAACACCGTCACGGCCTTTGTCAACCTTCTGGCCGTGTTGCAGCAAAATCCCGGCGTCGCCTGGCCCGACCTGATCGAGCAGATTGACGTCCGTGCCGATCAGGGGGACGACATGAGTGATGTGGACGACGTCACCGGGGCCGCACCTTTGCCCGACGGCGGCGGCGACGACGAGCTGACCAGCTTCCGCCTGTAGGATGACGGGGGTGAGCAGCGCCTTCGAAAAGCTTGCCCGGCCGGTCCAGAAATGGGTCCGGGCACAGGGATGGAAGGAATTGCGCGATGTTCAGGCGCGCGCAATTCACGCGGTTTGCGGCACCTCCGACGATGTCATCGTCGCGGCATCGACGGCAGGTGGCAAGACCGAGGCGGCCTTCCTGCCGCTGATCTCGCAGGTTCTGCAGGCTTCGGCCGAACAGGGCGGGTTCGACCTGCTCTACATTGGGCCGCTCAAGGCGCTGATCACCGACCAGGCGCGGCGGCTCGACGACATCTGCCAGGAGACCGGCCTGCCGGTGACCCCGTGGCACGGTGATGTGACGGCCTCGGTGAAGGCACGCGCACTCAGGGCGCCGCACGGCATCCTGCTGATCACGCCAGAGTCTCTCGAAGCGCTGTTCGTGCGGCGCGGGCTGGAAATCCCACGGCTTTTCGGTGCCACGCGGGCGGTCGTGCTCGACGAGTTGCATTCCATCCTCGACAGCGAGCGTGGCGTCCAGGTGCGGTCGCTGCTGGCGCGGCTCGAGCGCTCGACGGGGCATCCGATCCGCCGGATCGGCCTTTCGGCAACACTGGGGGACATGGCGCTTGCCCGGGCCTATCTGCGCGCGGACGATCCGGAGGCGGTGCATCTCGTCAAGGCGACCGGAGGGGAGGCCGAGTTGCGCCTGCAGCTGCGCGGCTATGTCTCCGGCAACCAGAACGACGCCGGCCCTTCTGCTACGGATGCGGTGGCCGAGCATCTTTTCAGGCACCTGCGCGGCAGCAACAATCTGGTCTTTGCCGGGGCCCGGCAGCAGGTCGAGATCTACGCCGACCGGCTGCGGGAACTTTGCGAAACCGCCCAGCTGCCGCAGGAGTTTTACCCCCATCACGCCAACCTGTCGCGCGAGCACCGGGACTTTGTGGAACGCCGGCTCAAGGACGCTGGCAAGCCGACCACCGCTGTCTGCACCTCGACACTGGAACTTGGAATCGACATCGGCGATGTCACCTGTGTCGCCCAGATCGGCGCCCCTTTCAGCGTGGCGTCCTTGCGGCAACGACTTGGGCGTTCGGGGCGACGCGCGGGGCAGCCGGCGATCTTGCGGCAATATTCGATCGAAACGCGACTGGCTGCGGACAGCAGCCTGGCCGACCGGCTTCGTCTGGGGCTGGTGCGTGCGGTCGCGATGATCGAGTTATTGCTCGAAGGCTGGTGTGAACCGCCACGGCCGGACGCCTTGCACCTGTCCACGCTTGTGCATCAAGTCTTGTCGGTCATCGCGGGCCGGGGCGGTGCAACAGCGGCGCAGCTTTACCGCCAGCTTTGTCAGGACGGGCCGTTTCGGCAGGTTTCCGCGCCGCTCTTCCTCGAGGTCTTGCGCGCGATCGGCACGTCTGACGCCCGGCTGATCGAGCAGGCGCAGAATGGCCTTCTGCTGCTGGGGGAGGTCGGTGAAAAGCTGGTCGGGCATTATGGGTTCTACGCCGTCTTCCCGACGCCCGAGGAATACCGGCTGATCGCGGGGGGGAGGGATCTGGGCTCCATCCCTCTCGAGAACGTTCTGTCCCGGGGGATGATGCTGATCTTCTCGGGCAGGCGCTGGACCGTGCAGGAGGTCGACACCGTGAACAGGGCGATCACCGTAACGCCGTCGCAAGCGGGCGTGCCGCCCCTGTTCGGAGGCTCCCCCGGAGTGATCCATGATCGGGTCATCTCGAAGATGCGCGAGATCTTCGAGGGGGACCGCGATCCCGGCTATATGGACCGTCCTGCGCTCGAACTGCTCGCAGAGGCCCGCCGAAATTACCATGCTCTCGGCTTCGCGACCTCACCGGTGGTGCAGACCGGCGAGAGCACCTTCTTCATCGCGACCGGCTGCGGGACCGTGAAGAACACCACCCTGGCATTGGCACTGCAAAGCTTCGGCCACGAGGTGCAGGAACACGACGGGTTTCTCGAAATCGCCAGCGCCAAAGCAGATCTGCCGCTTGCCGAAAGCCTTGATCGACTGGCGTCGGGAGGTGCGGTCGATCTGTTTGCCGGCCGTCCCAACCTCATGTTTGAAAAATTCCACCGCTATCTGACGGAAGATCTGCTGCGCGAGGACGCTTTGTCTTCTCGTCTGCAGGCGGAGGCCTTGCCTGAAATCTGTGGGCGCCTGCATGTTCTGAACTGAGCGTCGGAGCAGATTTCAGCGTTTTCCGGACAGATCACTGGCCGTACGTCGCCCTAGGCAAGCAAAGAAGGTGCATCTGATCTGCGGTGCAGACAGCGCCTCGGTGAAGGTTGCGAGGACGACCATCATCTCGAGGCCGGCCGCGAGCATCTGAACCAGGCCCGCCGCAATCCATTGAAGGCGCTGTTTGACAGCATCAGCCTCTGACTTGGGCTGCGCGAGCCTTGAAGCCCGCATCTTGGTTTTTGCTTTTGACATGTTCTGATCTCCTCGCTCTCGGAAAGCTGCAGGCGTCAGATCGTAGCTTCCGTCACGGTCCTATTTTCGGGGGTAGCTCATCAGAGCTCTGGCCCCAATTCTTCAAAAGCTGGCGCCGCCGGATCGTGGACGGTTTCGCCGTCTGTCAGGAGGGTCTTTTCGCCGATGGTGAAACGCAGCCATTCCTGCCCATCCTGGATAACGAAGGCCAGGTGTGTCGCCGCTGCGCCCCGGTCGGAAGCCTGGCGTCGGGCAATCCGGATCAGGTCCGCCCTTGTGCGGACGGCCCTTCCCGAAGGGGTTCCCCCAGCAGGGCAAGGATCTGCGTGATCCCGTTTTTCATGAGGGAGATTTCCGCCTGCTGGCGGTCGCTCGCCTTCGCCAGTTGGCGCACGAGATCCCGGGTTTCCTGCTCGTCCTCCAATGCGCGGACTGCGCGTTCCATCTGGTCGGCGATACGGATGATCTCCAGCAGAAAAAGATTGATCCTGGCCGAGATTTTCGGGGCTTCCTCCTGTGCGAGAAGCGCCTGCAAGGGGGCGATCAAGGCCGTCAGCTTGCGCAATTCGTTCAGAAGTTCGGGCCAGGACATCGGGGGAGCGTGTTCGTTCATTCAGAGTTTCCAATCGGCTTGCAATCTGGTGCCAGCGGTCGATGGGCTGCTCGGCAAGACTTTGTGCGAGCGACCATTCGGCCTGATAGGTCCGTAGCCTGCCCAGGATGTGGGAAAGCTGATGCTTCAGGGCGTCGAAGAGGCTCTGGGCGTGGACAGCGTGTCGAAGAAGCCGAGCATGGAGCGCATCGCCTCCCGTTCTTGCTCCAACACGGCGAGGCGCGCTTCCAGGTCGTGGATGCGCGTGCTCTGGTGTTGGAGCATTTGCTCGATCTGTCGGGTGAGCCGAAGCTCCATGGGGCTGAGAGGGGCGGTCAAGGAGAGCTCCTGAATGATCGGGGTGGCTGAGGGGAAGTGGGCGACTGGCCATGCGGAGCAGGGCGAGCGGGGCGGCCGGGGCCGGTTCAGGATAGCCATATCGACTGGCGTTGAATTTCGCCCGGCGCCGCATGGCGTCGGCGAGCCTCTTCGGCGCGGCGCGCATCTGCCTGTCCCGGATTTCGTCGAACTCCGGTCCGGGCAGATCGATCAGTGGATTCTCCGGAGAGAAGGCATCCGAAAACAGAAACCCACTCATCCGCCAGCGAGCGCCGTTGTCAAGGTCGCGGAAGGTGATGCTGTCCGCAGTTATGCGCTGGATGATGAGGCCGTGGTTCGCCAGTTCGGATTGCATCCGGTTGATCAGCTGATCGCGGTCGGAGATCCCTTCCCACTCGACCAAGCATTCCGCCATGGCCGCGATTTCTTTTCGGAAATCCCAGGGCGGGGGGATGTCGTTGCGGAGGGCCTCGCTTTGCTGCTTCAGCAGCCAGTTCGGCTGAGATGTCATTCGGCGATGAGCGCGGTCTAGGGGATCGGCCCAGCCGAAACGACGGTTCAGCACATCGCGGAAATTGTCCCACAGACGCTGGCTGACCTTCCCCGGCGGGTGCGGGTTATAGGCGCGGATTTGGCCCTGTGCCGTCCAGACCGCCCTAGGCAACAGGATATTCACTTCGAGCCGGCCGGTATGCGTGTGGGTTCCGATGAGCGGCTCCAGGCGCGCGGCTTCCGGCAATCCGGCATAGGCCACCTCAAGGAACAGTCCGAGGGTCTGGCGGATCTGCGCCCGGGCCTCGGCCGCACCGGCGTTGAAGGCTGAGACGAGAACGTCTTCCCGGGCGAAGGACAGAGTCGCAACGCTGTACCGGTGTTTGCCGGGCAAGGCCTTCAGGCCGGCCAGTGTCAACTCCGGTCGCCCCGCCAGAAGTTCGGGGATGGGGTCGCGGCTCACCTGGACGTGCCAGGCGCCGAGCGTCTTGCCGACCTCTCTCTCCAGCATGTAGCGGATGACGGCATCCGGGGAGCTGCGCGCGCTGGCGCCGCTATGAGGGGACCAGCCGAGGATCACGGCGTTGCGTCCGCCAGAATCTGTGCCAGCCGCCGCTCAATAGAGATCAGCGGCAGATGGGCCGTGAGGACATTCACCTTGTTCGCCCCGGACAGGCCATCGGCGACCCGCTCGAGCGCCCGGTGGGTCTTTTGCAGTTCTTCGATGAGGTGAATGAGGTGAGTGGGGTTGCAAGGACGAGGGCTGCTGTCCCGGCATCGGATCAGATATTGGGAAACCGAGAGATCCGCCGCGGCGGCTTCAGTGCGGATCGCCGACCAGACGGCGTCCGCGACGTGGATCTCGCGCGGCTTGGCTTTCTCCGAATCTGCCTTGCGTGGCCGTGCCATGGTGCGTCCTTCCTCTGGGCGGCATCCTTTGGTCACGGGGTTTTGCCCGGGGGGTACGAGGAGCCTTGATCAGGGAAGATTTGCCGAGGTCGAAGAAAATCCAAAACGGTTTCCTGCGAATCTCATTAGGAGAAGCGCTTTCCGATGAGTGGAGTGGGATGGGCAGGGTGAGAGTCGCGATCTCGGACTGTCCGGTGTGCTGTTGCTGGTCGGTGATTTCCGCAAGGCGCCGGGGAGCAGCCGGCGGATCCTGGCGAATGTCTATCGGTTCGACTACGTGGACCAGAACGGCAGCATTCTGGCATCGATCGAGAAGCCCCCGGCGAAGGCCTCCGTCGTCAGTGAAGCTGAAGTGGTTGGCAAGACCCAGGCGAAGATTCTGGAACTGGCGCATCTGCCGCCTCTGGGCTCGGATTGGCCGACATTGCGCCAGACGCTTTCCGGGAATTACGGTTTCGCGCTGTCCTATGCGGTCGCCTATGACGATGGGAAGGTCGAGATCCGGGACGGCAAGGTCGTACGCGAGGATCTGGACGAGGCCAAGCCGCTGCATCTCGGCTTCGGCAATGACCGGAAGCCGGTTGCCGGGATGTTCGCGAAACAAAGCCCGGTGTAACGAACGAAGATCCCGGAAGGGCAGATCGACATGGGGGTCACCGGGCCGATGCTGGATTGCGGCACACCGGATGTTCCGGACGCGTGTGGGGGGCTGGTTTTTGATCGGACTGCGTGAAACCTGGTGCTGACCGGTGTGGAAGGTATGGTCGACTTGCCGGGGCCGGATCATGAAAAAGCCTCTCCGGCGATTGCCCGATCGGATCTTCCGGCATTTCTGCGGTCGGATCTGAAGATCGCCTACATGTCCGGCTGGCCGAAGGCGGACTGGACCTTCGCGCCCTCGGGCGAGCCCCTCGCCGCTGTCTGCTACCTGATCGGCGCGGATCTGGGCGGTTCTCCGGATTAGCTGCGGCCAACGGAGCACGGTGAACCATGAACTCGTCGCCTACGCCGTCAATGGCGCGAAGGGGTGCGCACCGCTGTTCTTCACCATGGCAATCCATGAGGTCGAGCCGGCTCGGTGAGACCCGCCCCGCGTAACGCGTTTATTGCCAGACCTGCAAGTGCCTGATATCTCTTCCAGACAGGATTTTCTGATGATCACTTCCAAGACCACCGGGCTTGTCAACGGCGGCGCAAAAGGCGGCCATGGCGGCGGAGCAAAACCAGGCCAGTTGGTGAGGGTGTGCGCCATGGCGCGCGCGCTTCCCACGTAGCTGGCGCGTGCCATGGCGCACTGGCGCTTCAGCGCCAATCGTCTTCAGATATCTGGATCGGGATTAACGCCGCTTGCGGGCTGTGCTGTGGGCGAGGCGGTAACTTTCGCCGTTCATCTCGAGGATGCTGACGTGGTGGGTCAATCGGTCGAGCAGCGCGCCGGTTAGACGCTCGGAGCCGAATGTTTCAGTCCATTCATCGAAGGGCAGATTGCTGGTGATCAGGGTCGATCCGCGTTCATAGCGCTGCGAGATCAGCTCGAACAGCAATTCGGCACCCGTCTTCGACAAGGGAACAAAGCCGAGTTCGTCGATGATGAGAAGCTTGTAACGATGCTGTCCCATGGAGTGGTGTAGCTGGCGCTGATCGTCACCGTGATGTTCGGCGCGGGCCTGCTTGATCAGGATGCCGCTGCGGGCAGGCTGATGGCGGTATTTTCGCCCATCGGCGCGATAGTTTCCAGCGTCATGTAGCGGGCACGCTGGACGGCCCATTCGTCGTTTTGTTCCAGCAGCAAAGCGCCCACCAGTCGGACGATAGCTTCGTCGTTCGGGAAGATGCCTACGACGTCGGTGCGCCGCTTGATCTCGCCGTTCAGCCGCTCGATCGGGTTGGTCGAGTGCAGCTTGGCCCGGTGTTCTTTGGGAAAGGACATGTAGGCCAGCACATCGTGCTCGGCGTCGTCCATCAGCATGGCGAGCTTGGGCACCTTGGGCCTGATCTGATCGGCCACGGCGCGCCACTGGGTGCTGGCGGCTTCGGCGGTTTCCTGAGCGAAGGCGGTGGCGATGAAGGCCGAGACGACACGCCGCCCGCTCTTCCCGGCATGGGCGAGGGCATTGCGCTGGAAGTGGACGCGGCAGCGTTGCCAGGTGGCGCAGAGAACCTTGGAAACCGCAGCCTTGATGCCCTCATGTGCGTCCGAGATCACCAGCTTGACCCCGCGCAGCCCCCGGCGTGTCAGCTTGCGCAGGAACTCGGTCCAGATCGGTTCGGCCTCGGAAGTGCCTATTTCCAGGCCCAGAACCTCGCGCCGACCGTCGGTGTTGACCCCGATGGCGATGATGACGGCGACTGAGACGATCCGCCCGCCGCGCCGGACCTTAAGGTAGGTGGCATCGATCCAGAGATAGGGCCAGTCGCCCTCGAGCGGCCGGGTGAGGAAGGCCTTCACCTTGCCGTCGATCTCCTCGCACAGACGGCTGACCTGGCTCTTCGAGATCCCCGACATGCCCATCGCCTTGACCAGATCGTCGACGGATCGCGTGGAGATGCCTTGAACATAGGCCTCCTGAATGACCGCCGTCAGCGCCTTCTCGGCCATCCGCCGCGGTTCGAGAAAGCCCGGGAAGTAGCTGCCCTTCCTGAGCTTCGGGATGCGCAGTTCAACCGTCCCCGCGCGGGTCTCCCAGTCCCGATCGCGATACCCATTGCGTTGCGCTCGTCGCGCGGGGTCCTTCTCGCCATAGGCTGCGCCCGTCGCAGCGCCGACCTCCAGTTCCATCAGCCGCTCCGCGGCAAAGCCGATCATCTCGCGCAGCAGATCGGCGTCAGGGGTCTTCTCGACGAGGTCGCGCAGGTTCATCATCTCGGTGGTCATCGGTGAAATCTCCGGTTCAGGTTGGTGTCAGCAACCAGACCCTACCGGAACATCGCCGGTGACCACCTCACCAAGAACCTACACCACGCTCAGGGACAGCATCGTGTAGCCGCCGGTGAAGCCACATTCCTCGCGAAGCCGGTCAAATACCCGCTTCGCCGTATGCCGTTGCTTGCGCGGCATGCTCCGGTCCGCTTCCAACCAACCCTCGATGATCAGGATAAACGGATCGAGCTTCGGGCGCCGGACCTCGATCGTCCGACGGTAGCCCGGCGGAACAGAAAACGACATCATCTTCCGAACCGTGTCCCGCGAAACGTTGAATACCCGTGCCGCTTCCCGCTGGCTCATGCCTTCCGCACAAGCCTGACGAACTCTCAGATATAGCTCCACGCTGTAAATCCCCACGCCCTCCCTGCAACCGCAGACAGGGAAAAGTGGACGACTTTTACGCCGCCCGCAGCAGCTTCATGCCGACGCTTCCATGGACGAACTTCGCACCGCCGTTCTCACGCATCGAAGCCGTGCCTTCCGTCGCCCCCGCGCCGAACGAGCGCTGGTCGACGGATCTGGCGCGGGTCTGGGCCGGAAAGGACGGCTGGGCGTCGCTTGCGCTGGTGATCGACTGCCACACACGCGAGCTCCTGGGCTGGCATCTGTCGCGCTCCGGCAAGGCCACCACGGCCAGCGCGGCCCTAGAGCACGCTCTGATCGCCAGGTTCGGCACCTTGGGCAAGGTAGATCGGGAATTCCTGCTGAGGTCGGACAACGGCCTGGTCTTCACCAGCCGCCACTTCACGGCCCTCGTCCGCAGCTATGGCCTGAAGCAGGAGTTCATCACCCCGCACTGCCCGCAGCAGAACGGCATGGTCGAGCGGGTCATCCGCACGCTCAAGGAGCAATGCGTTCATCGCTATCGCTCCGAGAGCATCCAGCACGCGACCCGCGTCATTGGCGACCGGATCGGCTTCTACAACAACAGCCGCCCTCATCAGGCCCTTGCCATGCGCACGCCGGCCGAGGCATTCAAATTAGCGGCTTAACCTGAGCGGGTTCCGCTGGATTATTTCACAATATCGCCCGGTCACGTCATAAACGCCCCCCGCCACCAACTGACCCTAGAGATCTGTATATGTTCAGGATTTCCCGAACGAACCGGGTGACGGAAAAACGCGCGTCGTAGGTGGCACGGCATGCGGGGCGCATCGCGCGGAGATCGGATCTATCCAGCTCCCTCAGACGGTGAAGAAGGCTCTCGTCGCCAAGGGCGAAGACATGGCCCGTCACGCCTTCCCGGATCAGATCGGGCAAGGCGCCGCGATCGCTGACGAGGGCGGGCGTTCCGTTTCGGAACGCTTCCGGGACGACAAGGCCGAAGCCTTCCCAGCGCGAGGGAACCACGATCGCATCGGCCGAGCTATACCAGTCATCGATCTCCGCGGGACCTATCCAACCGGCGGCGAAGGTGTTTTGGGGCAGGGGGATGGGCGTTCCGTCGCGGCGGACGGTCTTGCCCAGAACGTGCAGTCGTAGGTTGGTGCGTTGCTGACTAGCCTCGCCGAAAGCTTCGAACAGCAGGTCGAGACCTTTCTGCTGGTCATGTCGGCCGACGAAAAGCAGGTGTAGGGCCTCCGGTTCGGAGGCGAACAGGTCATCGCGCGCGCTGGCCCGGCGCTCGATGACGGCGTTCTCCACCAGGCGCTGATCGCCGCGATACTCGAGCCGCTGCGCAAGGGTGAGATCACTTTGCGAGATGTTGATCACCACATCGGCGAGCCCGCACAGCCGTCCCTCGATACTCTTGACGAGGCGCGCTTTAGAGGACGCCGCCGGGTAGCGGGCGTAGGCCCAGCCATGGGGGCAGTAAATCGCCTTCTTCCGACGGGCCGCAGACAGGCGCATGGCTCCGAGACCGAGCAGCGCGAAGGTCGAGTGGAAGAAGAAAATATCAGGGGTCTCGTCACGGATCGTCTGCTGCGCGGCGCGCAGGAAGCTGAACAGCGAACGCGGGTTGCGACCGGTCGACGGAAAGAGCCGCAGCCTCAGGCCGGGGGCCATCGCATCCGCATGGCAGGACGGGACGAGAAATACATTCTCGACCCCGTCCTCGATCCCTCCGAGCATGTTCAAGTAGCTGGCGACGCCACCCGTTGCAGTCTCGCAAATGTGCAGAATTTTCATATTGGCGTTCCGTCAATAGGACATGCAAGGCAACGCAGTCACACCGTTTGAAGCTGTTCCCCTTGCGATCTTACAATCGTTGCATGACGTTTCAGTGCCAGTGCATCACGAGAAACGCTCAGGTGCACGACGAGTCCGAACAGGAATGGGCTGGGGGTCAGCCAGTACCCGCCGTCGCCGACTGAGGCAGCTAGGTAGATTATGATCGGCAGCTTGTGCGATGACCAATGGGTCATGCGTGCAACCACGAGAAGCGTTCCGTAATACATTGCTGCGGCGGGTAGTCCGAAATACTGGGCGATGGCGATGGGCGTCACCTCGAAAACTGCGGCCTCGGGCTGCAGTCTCCCGAATAGAGCTGCCGAAATGCTGCTGCTGACGTCGCCGACCCACATGGCCACTTTGAGCCAGCGGATATTTCCGGAAATGTCGCGACCCATCAACCGAGCCTGGAGAATCGCCTGGATCGGCTCCAGGCTTAAGAAAAAGAAGATGGCTGCAGGAATGATGACGATCCCAATGATCATGTAGGTCACGTTGACTTTGCCGTGCCTGAGCCAGTCGAGGGAGGTGAAGCCGATCAGGGCGGCCATGCCCATCATTGCGGCGGCGCTGCCCGTGGTCACTACGATTCCGGACGTGGCGGCGAATAGAGCGAAACGAAGCGCGCCGCTGTGGATCTGCCGGAGGGCGATCGGGAGCATCATGATGAGCGCAACGCCCAAAAGGTTGCCGTTCTGGTAAGTCGAGAAGACCTTGTCGACCCCGATTTCGTGGAGCACGTTGTTTTTCGCCAAGATATCTTCAATTCCGCCCGAACCGGTCGACGTCAAATGGTTGATGTTTACCGTCTCCGGGCCGAGCAGCAATTGCAGGTAGCCATAGGCAACCACGAATAGATAGGCGTTTCGGATTCCCTTTTCGGCAAGCAAAACCCCACTTTCGGTGAGTGGTTTGCATGCCCACATGAATATCGTCATCATGCTGGCCCAGAGAAACAGGGTTCTTGCTCGGGCGACAGGATCGCTAAAACTGGTCACTGTCAGGTTGAAAACAAAAAGAAGTGTGATCCATACCCCTGTGGCGAGCAAGAGAGCGTGACCAAGGTTTCGCGGCTGAGCCAGACACCGCATCGCCCCAGTGAAACTCAGTCCCATTCCCCAGAACAGTGAGACGTAGAAGGGGATGCCGCCAAGGATCCATCCCGCCTTTGGAAAGGCGACGAGGAACAGGCTGTTCATGCGGCGCGTGAACCTTGTCTTGTTAATCTGTAACCAGGTGTGCTGCAAGAAAACGACCTCTGAGTTATCCGGTAGATAGGCAGTAAACACCACTTACGCGAAACCGCAAACAATGACCCCAAGACTATCAACTTGACCTTGAGAGGGTATGCACCAAGATTGGGGGGAACGCATCATTTAATCGCAGCTCGCTCATTCGGCGGGGGCATCGCAGTTGGAGGTAGGTTGTTCAAACGAAGGTGCGCGCGCACGGGTCAAATATTTTTTATGATTTCCTTTCATTCTCCGGCCGTCAAGACTTGCAACCAGGAGAGTGCCATGAACGGCGTTGTTGTAGAACTCCCGTTGTGAAGGATTCACATCACGAATCCATGCGGTTAGATGGGGGGCATGAGCGAACCCAAGCCTGCCCGTTATCGCACGACGAACTGGTCCGCCTACAACGATGCCCTCAAGAGGCGTGGGTCGTTGCTGATCTGGGTGGACAAGGAGATGGCCTGGCACGCGCCGCATGAGGGCCGCGCGGGGCGCCCACCGGTCTTCTCGAATGCGGCAATCCAGTTTTGCTTGTCGATCAAGGTTCTTTTCAAGCTGCCGCTCAGGCCGAGTGAGCCAGTGAGGCGCCATTGGTCCGAGCCCACTGGCGAACGGGATAGTGGCGAACCTGCTGCGCCTGGCCGGGCTGGATTGGCCGGTTCCAGGCTACTCCACGCGGCAGAAGACCCTCGAGGTCCAGATCCCGTATCGCCGCGCTGCCGGGCCGCTGAACCTGCTGGTGGACACTGAGCCATGGCGCCGCCACTGGTCCGAGGCCCATGGCGAAGGGCATCAAGTGACTCGGCGAATGAGATGGGACCGTGGCTGCAGTGCCGCCGCGTAAGCCCATCGAATGAGTGGCAGGCCCGCAAGCACGGCGTGCAGGGCCGCC
Source organism: Paenirhodobacter huangdaonensis (assembly GCF_004022465.1). NCBI lineage: Bacteria > Pseudomonadati > Pseudomonadota > Alphaproteobacteria > Rhodobacterales > Paenirhodobacter > Paenirhodobacter huangdaonensis. Next base: position 23,561 of record NZ_SAVA01000018.1, read on the forward strand.
GCCAATGGCGCAAGGTTCATCTGGCCATGGATACCGCCACGTCCGACATCCGGGCGGTGGAGTTCACCCCCAGCAGAGACGGCGACAGTCCTGTCCTGCCTGACCTGCTGGGTCAGATCCCGGAGGGCGAAGACATCAGCACCGTGACAGCCGATGGCGCCTATGACACGCGCCGCTGCCACACCGTCATCCTCGAGCGCGACGCGGTGCCGATCATTCCGATCCGCAAGAATGGTCGGTTATGGAAGGGGGACTGCCCGGCCGCGATGGCCAGGAACGAAACCCTGCGGGCGACCCGACACTATGGCCGGGCGTTCTGGAAGCGCTGGACCGGATACCACGTCCGAAGCCGGATCGAGGCGAAGATGCGCTGCCTCAAGTCCTTCGGCGAGCGGATCGCTGCAAGAGACCCCGACCGCCAAACCGCCGAAATCCAAATCAGCGTCGCACTCATCAATCGCTTCAACGCCCTCGGAGCCGCCGAGATCGTTCGCGTGGCATGACGCCACTGGAGTAAGGGGCAGCTGCGCCACAAGCCGCAGTTCTGCAACATATATAACCGCCCCTTGCGCAAGAGGGTTTATGAAGCACTTTCTGGCGCGGTGTCGGGTGCTGACATATATCCGGCCTCTTGATGCGACCTCGATATGCCGCGGGCCCGTATGGTGTTCGCGGATCAGGTCCCAAATCAACGCCGCGTGCTCGGTGGCACTTTGTTGCAGGCTGGTTCTCTTGATCCCGTCTCACGACCGTTGCGCGGCTTACGCCGCCACGGTCGGAGCCCGGTATGCTTCGCCCTTCATCATCAGCGCCCAGACGATGCGCGCCATCTTGTTGGCGAGAGCCACGCGGACCAGCATCGGAGGCTTGTGAGATAACATCCCAGCCAGCCAGGTGCCGGGCTTTGCCAAGGCGTGGACATGCCGCTTGATGATGACGCTGTTGGCGCCGAGGATCAGCAAACGCCGCAGCGACCGTTCTCCCATCTTCGTCGTCGCCCCAAGCCGCTGCTTGCCGCCCGTCGAATGTTGACGCGGCACCAAGCCGAGCCAAGCGGCGAAGTCGCGTGCCCGCCGGAATGTCTCCGGTGGCGGGGCCAGCGTGTCGAGGGCCGTGGCAATCAACGGGCCTATGCCCGGGATTGTCATGAGCCGTCGAGCCAGTTCGTTCTCCACGGCCCGATGACGGATCTCGGCATCGAGCTTCGCAATCTGGGTGTCGAAGCCCCTGATGACTTCGACGAGCACGCGCAAAGTCGTCACGGCCTGCTCCGGCAAGCCGTTCAACGGAGCCTCGAAGATGGCGACGAGGCGGCTGGCATTCGCGGCCCCCTTGGGTGCTATCTGGCCGAACTCGGTCAGATGGCCGCGGAGGGCATTGATCGCCTGCGTGCGCTGTCGGATCAGCAGCTCGCGGATGCGAAAGACCAGAGCGGCTCCTTGGGTCTCCTCACTCTTCACGGGCACGAAACGCATCGTCGGGCGCATGGCCGCTTCGCAGATCGCCTCAGCATCGGCAGCGTCGTTCTTCTGGCGCTTAACGAGCGGCTTGACGTAAGCGGGCGGGATGAGGCGGACCTCGTGGCCCAGTTTGCCAATCTCGCGGCCCCAGAAGTGCGCGCCGCCGCAGGCTTCCATTGTCACCAAGCAAGGCCGCAGCTGGCTGAAGAAAGCCAGCACCTGATCCCACCTCAGCTTCTTGCGCAGCACGGTGCGACCCGAGGCATCTGCCCCGTGCGCCTGAAACACATTCTTCGCCAGATCGTGTCCGACAGTGGTAAGCTCCGACATGACCGCCCTCCTTTGTGAATCGTCGCAGACCCACCTTGGCATATCGATGCCGTCGGGGGGTGGTTACATCATCAATGCCGCTGCAATTGCGAAAACTGTCACGCACCGGTTCTCGAGGCCTTGGCGGGCGTGACCGGCTGCACCTTTGCCGAGAGCTGGCCGGCCGGGCTCGAGGTGATCGGGCTTGCGGTCATCACGGCGCGTGCAGACGAGCTTTAGCCTCCGACCGGCGCAATTTCTCGGGACGGCGCGGTGCCGCAAGGCTTGCCCCTTTATCCCCTGACGATCCTCTTGAGGGTCATCAGCGGGAGAAGGGTCGCCCCCCGGGTCGGCAGGGCGACCGCGACACAGATGGCCAGAAAAACCGCAAGGCCAACGGCCACCCGCGCCACGGGGGGGGCGAACAGAGCGGCAAGCTGTTCCGCGCCCCAAAGCGCGACCGCGGCGATCACGATCATCGGCAAGGCCTGCGCCAGTGCCTTTGCCAGCGCCCGCATTGGAATTTGCAGAAGTCTTGCGGTGACGACCTGCGTCACCACGGCCTTCGACAGAAATGCGACCAGCATCGCAACGGCGACGCCGGCAAGCCCCTGGCGGCTGCCCAGCATCGCGCCGGTGAACACGACGACCGCCGCCCCCAGTTCGATCCAGAGCGCGAGGCCATACAGGCCCATGCCCTGAATCAGCATCATCTGCAGCCGCGCGATGACCGTGAAGGTCAGCATCAGCGACAGGAGTGCGAAGGGGGTCTCTGCCTGGCTCCAGCCCGGGCCAAAGGCGATGCGGATGATCTCGGGAGCGAAGCCGAACATGAACAGGCTGAACGGCGCCATCAGCAGCAGCATCGCGGCGCTGATGAGCGGCAGAAGTTCGCGCAGACGCTCCTTGTCGTCCTGCTTGCGGGAAAAGGCGGGAAAAAACACCCGCGTCAGGATCTGGTCGAACAATCGGTTGCCACGCACGATGAGATCGGAGGCGCGCCCGTAGAACCCCACCGGAGAGGCGCCCAGCACGCGGCCGACGATCAGCCGGTCGAGATTGAACTGCAGCTCAAGGAGCAGGTTGGCGCTCATCAGCGGGAGGCTGGAGCGCGCCATCTCGATCAGCGACGGGCGGTCGGTGATCAGCGTCAGCTCGCGGCGGACCGAAAAGGCGAGGCTCGCGGCGCGCAGCACCGATTGGGTGAGAAAGGCTGCCACGAGCGACCAGATCCCATATCCCAGCCAGGCCATCGGGATGCCGACAAGGTAATACCCCACGATATAGGAGCCGATGTCGATCAGGGTCAGCAGGCGCACGTTGATATCGCGCTGCAGCAGGCGTGCCCCCACCACGCTGAGCCCGTTGACCGGGAAGCCCAGGGCGACGAAGAGCAAAGGCGCAGCTAGGCCCGGCATATGCATGAAATCGGCGAAAGCCCCGCGGGAGGCGATGATCACGACTGCGACGATCACGCTGACGCCGGCCGCGATCCAGATCGCGGCGCCGACGGTGACGGGTTTCAGCACCCGGTGCTGCACGATCGACGGGCCGACCCCGCCGAAGGAAATCAGCTCGGCGACATAGATGACGACCATCACGATGGTGAAAACGCCGAAGGCGTCCGGCGCGATGATCCGGGTCAGGGCCGCGATCGGAATGAACTGGACAAGCGCCTTGACGACATTGCCAAGCGCGACCCAGGCCGCGCCATGCGCGGCGCGTTGCGCTAGGCCGCTCACGGCGCGGCTCCGGCCTCGACCGGAGCCGCGCTGGAAAGACAGGCCGCCAACGCCTCTTCAGGCAACGCCTTGACCGGAAAGCGATCAGTCGAGCGCAGCGCCCGATCATAGGAGCCCAGGGCAAAATGCTGCGGAATCCAGTAACTTTTCGAGAATTTCTGCAGATCTAGCAGGGTGGTGGAGAAGGGCGAGAGATAAAGCCTATAGTCGGTGTCCACGCAATGCTGCAGCGAGCCGCCCTCGGGCTTTTCGATGCTGAACTTCGGGCCGCTGAGCGCTGCGCCGATGGCGGCAATCTCTTCCGCTCCCTCGCGCGGATGCGGCAGATAGACCACCGGCACCGGCGCCATCTCGACCAGTTTGCCCAGCGCCTTGATGTAATTGCCGCGAGTGATGTGGCCATCGGCCACCAGAACGTTGGCGACGAAGGCAATGGCCTCGCGTGGCAGGTTGCGGCCTTCGGGGATGCGCATCTGCAGGTTGCATTTGTCGAAGCGGTCGCGCACCGTGATCCTGTCGCGCGGCAGCCGCAGCAGGAAAGGGTGCCCGGGATAGAACCCGCAGGCGATCTGCACCATCCGCCGCAGCCGGAACAGGTAGAGGTTGTTCATGTCGACGTAATGCATGACCCCCTCTTCCCAGAGCTCGAAACGTTCGATCCCGAAATGGTCGATCAGCGCCAGTTCCAGCGGTTCGTTCTCGAGGAAGAGGATGATGCGCGCCGGGGTCAGGGCCGCGATCTGGGCGATCTTCTCGCGCGTGTAACGGCGATTGGTGGCAAAGATCCGGGGAAGGTTCCACTGGCCCTGCCCGGGGCGGATCTCACGTCCAATCGGGATCAGCTTCTCGGCGGGAAAGCTGCGCAGCAACTGAGCGCGCATGAACTCCTCGCGGAACAGGATGTGATCCACCTGCGGGTAATTGTCGGCGAGAAGCTTGATGTGAAGAAAGTTTCTTGGAAAGGCGACCGTCGGTCCGTTCGCGTCCAGAACAATTGTTTCGGGCATCAGGGCATCGCGCTCCGGGGGCGGGTCTCCAGTGCGAAGAGGTCCACGAGTTGGGACGCATTTTCGATCACCGGAAGGCCATGTGCCTTGGTATAACTCGGCCAGTCGGCGAACTCGCTCCAATTCGAGGCGAAAACGAAGGGGATGCCGAATTTTTCAGCAGCAACGTGGTCATACCGACTGTCGCCGATGAAGACCGCGCGCTCGGGAACGACTCCCCCTGAAACCAACCGTTCGAGGATCACTTCCTTGCTGTCGGGGCTGCCGAAGATGCCGACATCGAACAGCCTATCGAGGCCGCGCGCCGCGAACACCTCGCGCAGCTCCGCCTGATCCCCCCCCGAGACGATACACCACCGGCTGTCGGGGACGTGCGCCCGCAACGCGTCAAGGCCCGGGGTGACGGCACAGGTGGCAAGCCCTTCGCGCACGGCCCCGGCATAGGCCGAGAGCAGGCTATCGAGCGCCGCATCGGTGACTTCGGTCTTCAGGATGTCCTTCAGGAAATGGCGGAACTTGAGGTAACGCGACACACCGCCGTTGGCGGTATGATAGGTGACCATCGCCTCGGCTGCCGCTGCGCCAAAGGGTAAAGTTGCCTCCCGGAAGGCCTCCGTCTTGACGCGATTGGAGTCGAACACGACCCCGTCGCAGTCGAAGAGAAAAGTGTCCGGAACCGTCACAGCGTCGCCAGCCCGGCCGAGATCATCTGCTCGCCGAGTGCGAAATCTTCCGGCCAGTCGATGTCCATGCCTACGACCTTGTCCATGCCGAACTTGAACGGGTTCAGGCCGATCCGGTCGGCCTGTTCGCTGTAGACCGAGGACGGTGCGATGAAGGCCGCACTGTTGATCTCGTGGATTAGGGCCAAGGTTTGCGTGCGAGGCCATTTTTCTTTGGCTCGGTCGTAGTTTACTGGACCATCCTCGTTCCACAGGAATCCATGGATCACATTGGTCGACATCAGGGAGTCATACCCGTCGCGCTGTTTGGCGAAATAAGTCTCGATCATCTCGTCGTAGAGGGCCGCTCCGACGAAGGGTGAGGTGACATGGGTCCAGAGAATATGCCGGTCGCGCCCGACAAGCCCGAGCGCATGGGCCACCAGATCGTCGGTGCTCGTCGAACTGGACGACAATTTCTCGCAACGCTTGTGCGGGATGATCTTGCCTGCCCCCAACGTCGCCGCGAAGTCGAGGATTTCGTCGTCGTTCGTGGAGAGATGCACCGCTTCGACACGTTCGGCGCCAAGAAGTTGACGCAGCTTGATTTCGATCAGCCCGTGCTCGATCCCGGCGAAGGGCTTGATGTTCTTGCGCGGGATCCGCTCGGAGCCCTTGCGGCACGGCAGGAAAACAGAAACGGACGACATATCAGAATCTCCCGTAGATCGACGCGGTCGTGATCTTGTGCCGGGTCGGCGTGATCGCCAAAAGCGGCAGGCCCTCGTCGGCCTTGTAGGCGGAGAGGATGTCATCCGTCTCGGCGGTGCGCGGATCGTCGGCGACATAGCCGTCGAACCCCGCCATCAGGATGCGCCGGGCCTTGCCGCTGTTGGCGAGCGCGAGCGCATAGGCCAGCACGAGGAAGGTCGGGCTCTTGCAGGAGGTTTCGTCGAAGACAAAGCCGTCGGGGCTGATCTCCATACCGAAGTCCAGCACCTCCTTGCCGGAGAGTGCCTCGCGCAGGTCGTCCGGCAGCGCGGCAAACGGCGTCACCAATGGCTGCGGCAGGTTGAGCAAGACTTCCCAGTCGGCCAGCATCCGGACCGGATGCGAGGCGAGGCGGAGGTCGATCATCTCGGGCGCGATGCCCGATTGGGTGTTGAGCGCGAGCACGACAGGCTTGTGCTTGCTCACATAGGCTTCGAGCGCCTTGCGATAGTGCCGCACGCCGGGGCCGGAACCGAGGATCAGTACCTCGCGCCCCTCCATCAGCTGTTTCGGGGCCCAGCTGCCGCACGCCGGGGCGTGGTAGAAATCGCGCGCGCCATGCAGCCGCTCCGCGCTGTATTTCTGCGCGTCCCCCTGGCGCAGGTGGTCGATGACCGCGAGGATGTCCTCCTCGTTGTAGCGCGGATCGCCCAGCATTTCCTGAATGTAGGTCGGGTGGATGTTGTATTTGCCCGAGAGGAAGTAATAGGAGTTGCTGCCCCAGCCGTGCTGCGCCTTCATCGGGCCGAAATAGCTGTTGATCAGCTCCATCATCGGCACGAAGCTGGCCCCGCCGCCGCGCAGCGCATCGAGTTCGATCGCCAACTCCTCGGTGCGCGCATTGCCGGGGCCGCGCCCCATGCCGGTGACCGTGGCGTCGAGCCAAGTGGCCCCGGCGTCAAAGGCGCGCATCGTGTTTTCCAGAGCCAGCCCCATGTTGTCATGGGTGTGGATGCCGATCGGCCCCCCCCACTTCTGCCGCATTAGCGTGACGATGCTCGCGGCCTGTTCGGGGCGCATCCCCCCCATGCTGTCGGCGAAATAGAGCGCCTCGATCGGATATGCGCCGGCCTGCTCGGCATACCAGAGGATTTCTTCCTCGGTTCGGTCGGAAATCTGCATGAGGTTCAGGCCGACCCGGTAGCCGCGCGCGCTGAGCCACGTCGTCGCCGGCAGGATTTCCTCGATTTCGCGCAGATGGCAGGCGATACGGACAAGCGAGACGGGCGTTGTTTCGGCGCGCTCGGGGAACAGCAACTCGAGCGAGGGGAGGAGGCCGAGATCAGTCAGCAGGTCTGCCCCATTCACCATGACGCCGATGGTGAGATCGGATGGCGGAGCGCTCTGGCGAATCCAGTCGTCGGTTGCATAGGCGCAGGGCCCCTTGAAGCCATTGTTCTTCAGGAACCGAAAACCGACCTCGACGATGTCGACCTTTGCAGCTCGCATGGCCTGAAAGTACTTCTGGACAATGTCTTCCGGGAAGTCCCAAGCGTTGTAATAACCGCCGTCTCGAAAGGTGCAGTCAAGCAGGATTGGTCTCATGAGATCCACTGTCCAATGTCTAAATTTATAGGGTGAAGCGCTTGGGACAATCCAGAGTCACCCCTTTGAAATGAACGCACACTGCGATTGTGGAAAACTCTAGACAAAAATATCGTTGATGTGAAGGGGGGGGCAGGTCTTCTCTCTCGGGTGATCAAGCGGCCCGCAGCAGGCTTTCGAGAAGCGCCGCCGCGCCAGGATAATCACTGACCTGTCCTGCCGACATGAAGAACCGAATAGGTCTGCCCTTCGTATCGTTGACCGTGTGCAGATTTGTGTTCATGCTGCCTTTAGTTCGACAGATCTGGCGACCGCGCCCCCCCTTTTTTGCACGCAGGCTACAAGCTGTGCGATGCGCCTACAGATAAGTCGCGTCGACCATGTTTGCCTTGGGATCAGCGCTCTCGGCGGCCAGCCCCGCCAGGATCCGAGCGAAGACCCAGTTATCACTCCAGCACTTCCAGAGACTGTAGAGGGTCTTCGCTGGCCCATATACCCTCGGTGCGTCGCACCACCGCAAACCATTGCGATTGATGAAGATAAAGCCGCTCAGAACCCGCAGATCATCCACGCATGGGCGGCCATCGCTCTTGGGACAGAAGGGGCGAAGGCCCACCATCTGCGCTTCGGTCAGCCAGAACAAGTTGCTCATAGATCGGGTCTCCTTGCGGATCCTGAAACACGCCGGATAGGCGCGGCGTGATCTGGAAATGCAGCGAGTTCCGCGTGTGCTCCCGCAGGTGCGGGGTGGTCCAGATCTGAAGCCCGTTACCCGTCGCCGTCGCACTGGGCATGCCAATCAAACCCAGCGTCCCGTAGTTCGAAATGCCGTCCGCTCGCGCCGAGATCGCAGTTGCGCCGGCGAAAACGAGCGCGAGGCCGGGACTGCCAAGGGAGATGATGCGTTGGGGCTGCAGTCTCGTGGCGGAAGAGGGACGGTTCTTCCGTCAAGGATCGCACTCTTGTTGGCAGTTGAACATGCCTGTTGCGCTCTGCCTGCGGGGGGCAGATGCAACAGCCGGGAGCCATGCCGTCACGCCCCCGTGCGCAGGAGCATGGCTTTCGGGGTGCGCAAGATCAGCGAGAGGTCGCCCGATGCGGAAAGGTTCCGCCCGTAGGCCTCGTCGAAACGCACGCGCGAGTCGAAGGTGGTGTCGTGGCGGCTCATCACCTGCCACAGCCCGGTGACCCCCGGCCGGCATTGTTGCGCAACTGCCTGACGAGACGGATTCACATTGAGAATCCTAGGGTTTAGGAAGTTGTGCATGAGCAAGTCGGGCCCCATCCGCTACCGCACGACGAACTGGAAAGCCTATAACGCAGGGCTGAAGAAACGCGGCTCTCTGCTGATCTGGCTGGACAAGGACAAGGTGTGGCTTGCGCCGAAAGATGGTCGCGAAGGTCACCCGCTGGTGTTCACGGACGCGGTCATACAGTTCTGTCTGATGATGAAAGTCCTGTTCGGCTTGCCCCTGCGCCAGACAACTGGGCTGGTTGCCCGCATTCTGGAGATGGCCGAACTCGATTGGCCGGTCCCGGACTTCTCCACCCTGAGCCGTCGGCAGAAGAGCATTACGGTGCAGATTCCGTTCCGCCGGTCTGCAGGCCCTTTGAACCTGCTGGTGGGCAGCACGGGGATCAAGTTCCTGGGCGATGGCGAGTGGCTGGCCAGGAAGCATGGCCCCCACCGCAGGCGTCAATACAGGAAGGTTCATCTGGCGATGGATGCAGGCTCCGGTGACATCCGGGCGGTCGAGTTTACGCCGGGCAACGAGGGCGACAGCCCGATGCTTCCCGACCTGCTGGCGCAGATCCCCGGGGATGAACAGATCGGGACGGTGGCCGGCGATGGTGGCTACGACACCCGCCGCTGCCACACCGCCATCCTCGAACGAGGGGCTATCGCTATCGTCCCTATCCGCAAGAACGGTCGCCTCTGGAAAGAGGATGGTCCGGCGGCCAGGGCGCCCAATGATATCCTGCGGGCGACCAGACGCTTGGGGAGGGCCAACTGGAAGCGATGGCCCGGATATCATGTCCGAAGCAGGATCGAGGCAAAGATGAAATGCCTCTTGCGTCGGGGTAAACGATCCCCCGGATCGTTTACTATTCCCTCCTCACCTTCGGGGAGCGCATCGCATCAAGAGACCCCGATCGCCAGACCGCCGAAATCCACATCCGCATTGCTCTCATGAACCGCTTCAATGCTCTCGGCACCGCCGGGATCGAGCGCATCGCATGATCTCAATGGGATAAAGGGGAAATCTCGATCCAGCAATGAGTAACGCAACAATGCCCAGCCAGTCCGCCATTGTGATCAGAGCCGGAAAACTCCAAAATCCGGCGGTCCAAGCTTGGGGAACAGAGCACTCTTTTTGTGGACATTCCGCCAATATTTGTTATAATGATAAGATATACATTCATTGAAAGGGGCCGCTATGACCCGCATTCTGACTGCGACGACCCTGAGCCTGTTCTTTGCCGTAGTGCCTGCCTTCGTGAGTGCCGATCCCGCGCCGAATACGGTATTGCCGGGTGGGTCTTTGCCCGAAGGCATGGAGCAGAATCTGAAAGAGCTTACCCCTGCCTTGGGCGTTTTGGGGATCCTGATTATCGCCGGAAATGGCGGGACGAACTCGACCACGTCGACGCCCTCGACCACGAACTGAGGCGAAAGAGCAGGAAAAGAGCAGGAAACGGCGCCCCTCGGGCGCCGTTTCCATTGGAATGTTCCGGGTCAGTTCGCGGCCGCGTTCGCGCTCGACACGATGAGCGAGGGGGTAATCGCGTTGACCACATTTCCCCAATGCGCCACCGGCTGGGTCGCAACGAAGATCACGTCATTCGCGTGCAACTCGAAGCGGGTGGCCAGAAGCAGCGAGGCGGCATTGCGTGCGTCGAGGTGCCAAGCGGTGATGGAGTCGTATTCCATTGGATCGGCGGAGCCGCGCAGCACGTAGATGTGCTTGGGGTCCGATTTTGCGGTCACAAGGCCACCGCCCGAGCCGTAGATCGCATCGGCGAGTGACGCCTTGCGGTCATAGGGCAGCGGGAAGCGCGACTGTTTGGCCACTTCGCCCGTCAGATAGGCGTAGTCGCGCGCCTCGGACTCGAGCTGCAGGCGGGCATTGAAGGTCTGTCGCTTCTCGTCGAGCTCGGCGCGGCGGAGGGTAATTTCCGTCTCGAGTGCTTGCAGCCGGCTCGTGCGCTCGAGCTGCTTGAAGTTGGCGAGCTTGATCTGCTCCTCGAAATAGGACGCGGCCTTGTCGAGCTGATAGGCGCTGTCGACGAAGATGCTGTCGTCAGGGGCAAGCTGGATCCGGGCGTTGCCGTCGTAGAGCGTTTTCAGCGGGATCTGATAGAGTTTGCCAGCGCGATAGAGCCGCACCACGGCGGTGTTGGTGTCCGCCGTGCGCGCCCCGCCCGCGGCGGCCAGCGCCTCGTCGAGAGTGAGCGGGTTGAGAGTGATCGGCACCACGGTGGGGGCGGCGACATCCCCGCCCACGGCGACCCTTTTTGAGTGGAACTCGGCGATCTCGAGCGAGAAGGTGGGGTCGATCTGCTTGTCGAGGAACTTCTGGAACAGCGTCGCCTCGGCATCGTCGACGGTCTGGTCGGCAATCACGACGCGCCCGACATTCGGGATCGAGATCGAGCCGTCGTCCTGCACGGTGTAGCCCTGACGTGCGCTTTGCGCGGCGAGAATCCCGGTGAGCTGCTCAACGGTCGAACCGCTTTTCGGCGTCGCAAGCAGCACGACGTCGCCGACGCCGATCTTGTAGCTCGCGGGCGGCAGGGGCGGCGGAAGGCGGGTGTCGACCTGGTCGGTGCGCGCGATCTGTTCGAAGGCGCCGGCCGGGGCTGTGACCGGCCCAGACATCGTGCCCGACATCCCGGCGCTCTGGTTGAAATAAGCCGGCAACTGGCGCGGCTGATAGGGCGCGCGGTTCGCCACCAGCACCGATTCCGCAGTGAGCGGCAGCACCCGCACCTTGCCTTCCGAGCTGATCCCCTGCGAGACCGAAGTGGTGTGATAGACCACGCCGCACGCGGTGAGCGGCAAGGCTACCACGCTGGAAAGCAGGGCAATCGTCAGTCTTCTCACGGTCATTCCTCCGTCGGCCGGGCTGTCATCGCGCGTAGACGCGCAGGGAGATCTTTTGCGTCAACTCTCCAGCCCATTGGCTGGACTGCAGGATTTCGCCGCTGCCGGGAACGACCCAGTAATAGTTCGAGAACTGGATGTCGCCATTGCGGCAGGTTTCGGTCATGGTGCGGGTGGCGACCGCGCGATCCTGCAGCGGCACGGTATCAGTGCCGTAGGGTGCGATGATGCATCGCAGCGCCCGGCTGACGGCGTGGTCGTCGCCGTCGAGCAGGGTCATCACCCGGGTCGTGGTGCCGCTGCGGAGGCTGTGGATCAGTGCCGCGCTCTCGGACACGTCCGAGGCCATCACATCGGCCCCAAACCCGCGGGTGCCAACCAAGATGCCGTCCTGCAGCAGGAGCTGCGCGCCGTCGGCACTGATCCAGGTGCTGACGCCGGCAGCATTTGCACGGCGCTGGCGCAGGAAGATGCCGATCGTTTCGGGCCGGCTTTCGACTGCGCCAGCGAGGCTCGGGGCGCTGGCCTGCCGGGCGGCAAGGAACTCGGGGACGGCAGGGCGCTCTGCCGAGCGGCCGGCCGGCAGCAGGTTACGGTACCGCGCATTGAGCTGCGGATCCGAGGAGCATCCGGCCAGCAGCACCGCGGTGAGGGCGAGGAAGATTGGTCTCATCGCCAGAACTTGCCCCACTGGTTTTGCATCTCGCTCTCGTTCGTGCCGCGCACCTGCTCATAGAGCCGGTTCGCGATCTCGACGCGGGCGCCGCCGTCACGCTGGATCGGCCGGACGGTCTGCGACAGCGCGCCGCGGCCCGGTTCGCCGGAGAGCCAGGAAATCGGGATCGACAGCCGGATGCCCTTGTCGAAGGACCCTTCGCCGAAGTCGTCGAAGGACACGTCGGTGAGGGTGAAGAAGGCGCCGACCCGGAAGCCGTTGTCGAACTCGCGATCGAACGAGATCGTGGCGCCCCAATCTTTGGCGAGGTAGCGCCCGGCGTCGATTTCGCCGCGGTAGCCTTGGCCGAAGTCGTAATAGGCCGAGAGGTGACCGCTTGCCACGCGGTAATCGGTCAGGCCGAGCCGGCTCTCGGGATCGCGCTGGCCGAGGTAATTGAGTTCGGCCCCGAGGGCGAGGCGGCTGCCTTGCGGATACCAGAGCAGCTCACCCGAAACCCCAGCGAACATCGCTTCGAAATAGCCGGCCGAAAGTCGGCCGTAGAGCGCTGAGGCCGGGCGAAACAGGTAATCGGCGGTAAGGATCGAGATGCGCGGTCCGGAAAACTTGTCATAGAGCGCCGCGTCCGAGCGGACGTGCGGCAGCACGGAATCCGACAGGCGGGTCGATTGGTCGAGCGTGCCAAAGGCCTTCTGACGCACGACCGCGGTCAGCGATACGCCCGGGGCCAAGGTGTAATGCAGGCTGGCCTGCGCGCCGAAGTCGATGCGCAGAGGGTTGTCCGGGTCGAAGAACTCGGTGCTGTAATAGGGGGTGAGCGCCCAGTTTAGCCGGGGATAGCTGCCGGCGTCGGGGGCAAGCCGGGTCGGCGCATCCGCGATGTCGGCGCGCACGAAGCTTTGCCAGCTACCGTCCCAGGCGGTCTCGAGCGTGTGCAGGTCGGCGCGGCGGAAGGTGCTGCTCGAGGTCGGCATGCCCTCGACCGCAAGGGTGATCTCGAAGGTGGAAAGCGCTGCGGGCAGGGTGTTGGCCATCACCCGCGCGGCGCGCCCCAGGGCCTCGGCGATGTTGGGATAGGTCGGGTTGGCAAGCACCACGCGTGCAGTGGTGTCGCTCTCGGCATAACTTTCCAGATCGAGCCCCTGCACCTTCAGCGCCCGGGACAGCCGGGACCGGCTGCTGTCGATGTCGCCGGCCTTCCAGCCGAGCGCTACGATGTCGGCCTGTGGCATGAGGGCGGGGGTGTTGCGCTCGATCCCGCCGGGGAATTGCGGTGCGCGCGGGTCGATTACATAGGTTAAGCCGAAGCCGGCCTGCGCGCCACCGATGACGAAAGCTTTGAAGGTCAGGTTCTTCGTGGCGCGGTAATCGAGACCGAAATTGAGCGGCGTGCGATGTTCGAAGCCCATGCGCTTCACTTCTTCCGTGTAGGCATCAGAGGAGTATTCCACTGCAAGGCGCAGCCGCTCGCTGGCCTGGTATTCGATGCCGCCGAAGAGCGCCGCGTCGCCCCTGAAGAAGTGATTGAATGAGACACGGCCAGTCTCATTAATGTCCCGAATCGGCCCGGGACGCGTATCGAAACGGTCGTCGATCACGCCAAGCGGGTTCGAGAAGCGGCCAAAAGAACCGAGCCGCCCCCAGCCGATCCCGCCGCTCACCGTGAGGCGGCTGTCGAGAAAGTGCTTGGAGGCGACGAGATATTCGCTTGCGAACAGGCCGGTGCCGCCAAAATCGCGCAGGCCGATGGCAAGGGCCGGAAATTGGGCGCTTTCCTCGCGCATAAGATAATGCACATCGAAGCTGCGGTCGAAGCGGTCCTCGTTTTGATCGTAGCCCCGCAGGATCGAATAGCGGAACACCCCCGAAAGCCGTGGCGTGATCTGGAAATGAAGCGAGTTGCGCGTGTGATCCGGCAGCAGAGAGGTGGTCCAGCTCAACGTGCCATCCCGGGTGGCGGTGGCGCTGGGCATGTCGATCAGCCCAGGGGTGCCATAGCTCGAGATTCCGTCTGCCTGTGCACCCGCGCTCAGCGCAATCGCCGCAGCGGTCCAACAACAAAGGAAGCACATGTACCGCAGATGCGATTTGACAGTTTCAGGCATTCGGGGGAGGCAATCTGAACAGTAGTTTCAACGGCATCTTTCGTGCTTGGTTAGCATGTGCGAGAACCGATTGCGAGTCTGCCCGATTTCTTCGGGCTCGCTGTCTTCTGCCTCGCCGCGGGCAGGTTCAGGCGCCGGTGCGCAGAAAAATGACCTTTGCGGTGCGCAAGATCAGGCTCAGGTCCGCCAGCATTGAGAGATTGGCGCCATAAGCCTCATCAAAACGCACGCGAGAGGCGAAAGTGGTGTCGTGGCGACTGAAGACCTGCCACAGTCCGGTCACTCCCGGCCGCAGGGAGTAATAGGCGCGTCCGCCTGCACGATCATAGATGTCGCGCTGCGCGGGCAGAAAGGGACGCGGCCCGACGAGGCTCATGTCTCCCTTGAGCACATTGAGAATCTGCGGCAGCTCGTCGAGGCTGGTCTTGCGCAGGATCCGGCCAATCGTGGTGATTCGCGGGTCGTTCGAGAGCTTCTGGAATTTGCTCCATTCCTCGGCGACCTTTGGATCGCAAGCGCACATCTCCTCAAGCACGCGCTCGGCATTCGGCACCATGCTGCGGAACTTATGGCAGGCATAGATCCGGCCGTCGCGCCCGACGCGCGGCTGGGTGAAGATTGCGGCGCTGCCATCGCTGCGAATTATGAGCCAGATCGCCAGCATCAGGGGAAGAAGGGCCGGCAGAAGCAGCATGCTTATCAGGAGATCGAGAATGCGCTTGCCTGAGGTAGCATAGAGCGCATGCTGACGATTATCCTTTTCTGGGGCGCTTGCGATCTCTGTATGCAGGATTTCAGCCGCTTCTTCTGTCGCGAAAGTGTCATGAATGGCCATAAACAAAGTTCCTCAGCGGGCAGACAATCTGCAAAATTTAGTTCGGATAGGCACCGCCACCACTCGTGTCGCTGCATCTAAGCAGCCTCTCCCCAGGCAGGGCTGATCGGGCTCGTGAACGGACGATACATGTCTCTCTTGAACATTTCATAACACTTGTCCCCGCGCAACTTGGCAGCCGCAGGCGGAATAATCGTCTTCGAAGCGGTGATCGCACAGAGAATGGGCGCTCGCAATGGTTAACGCCGCCGGCGGCGGCTGTTCCTTACTTCGAGGCGAGTGCAGAAATGCGTTCCCGCCAATTGCACTCTCCGGAGACGTAATGGATTGTGGCTTTGATTCGCCGGAAGACCGGATATTGGGAGTGCTATGAAAGGGCATGCGAAAAATTTTGAGACATCTTGGGTTGATGAAGCCGCACTCCGCCCTGCGGCGCGCTCACCAGCAGATGCCCGCCTTTCCGCCGCTGCGCCCCGAGACGACACTTGCGGTAATCGGCGACGTGCATGGCGAGATCGTGCTGTTTGAGCGTCTGCTCGCCCGGCTCCGGCAGGAGGCGCCCGGGGCACGGCTGATCTGTGTCGGAGACCTGATCGACCGAGGGGAGGCCAGCGCGGAGGTGTTGCGCCTTGCTCATGCGCGGCGCGGCGACATCACTGTCATCATGGGAAATCACGAGGAGATGCTCCTACGTTTTCTCGATGCCTCCGACGCCGACATCGAGCATGCCTTGGCACATTGGCTGCGCAATGGAGGCCTGCAGACCATGGCAAGCTTCGGCATCCTCACGCCCGGTGCCGCGCCCTCACATGCTGAGTGCCTAGCCATGCGTGATCGTCTGCGCATCGCGCTCGGGTTGGAGCTGGAGCTCTGGCTGCAAAGCCTGCCGCGGCTCGTGGTCAGCGGCAATGTCGCGGTGACCCATGCCGGTGCGGACCCCTGGCGGCCGATGGCCCAGCAAAGCGGCGAGGTGCTGACCTGGGGCTGCCCAGATTTCGGGCGCCGTAGGCGAACCGACGGAATCTGGGTGGTCCGCGGCCACCGCATCGTTTCGGTGCCGGTGGCCGCGGATGGGGTGATCTCCGTCGACACCGGCGCTTTCGCAGGCGGCGCCCTGAGCGTGGCACTCATTTCAGGCGGGGGTGTTCAATTTTTGAGCGAATTTCCCTGATGCAGTTGCAATCTGCGGCGGTGGGCTTCACAAGTCGATCCGTATACGCCGCTTTCATCCCGGCGGCGTGTGGCGAATTTTGGTCCAAACCTGATGGCCTCTGCGAGTGAATATGAACAGGATTACCATGGCTGATGTGCGAGCCGATGGCACTGATGACACAATCGATCTGGCGCAATTGTTTCAGTCTCTACGCGCGGGCTGGCGGGTGATTGCCGCTGTGACCGTGCTGATGATCAGTCTTGGCCTGATCTATGCCTATGGCCTCGCGACGCCGATTTATACTGCCCAATCCATGGTGGTGCTCGATACGCGCAAGAACCAAGTTGTTGATTTGCAGGGCGTGATGAGCGGAATTACCGGTGATTCCGCCGAGCTGAATACCGAGGTCGAGGTGCTCAAATCGCGCGGCCTGGCGGAAAAGGTCGTGGAGGAGATGAACCTCACCGCTGATCCGGAGTTCAATGCCGCGCTTCGCACGCCGTCTCTGCTGGCGCGTCTCAAGGGGCTGTTCGGGGCGCAGATCCAGACCGAAACCTCGAAGGCAAAAGTGGTGGATGCGCTGCTCGACCATCTCTCGGTGCGCAATGTCACCTCGAGCTATGTTTTCGAGATCGCCGTTCAGTCGGAAGATCCGCAAAAGGCTGCGATGATCGCCGACGCGATCGCCAAGCGCTATATCCTCAACCAGATCGAGGTGAAGTTCGATGCCACGGAGCAGGCGACGGCCTGGCTGACGAATCGTGTCGCCGAACTGAAAAGCGATCTCGAGGTGGCCGAAGAGAAGGTGAAATCCTTCAATTCGGCGACCACGCTCGTCTCGCCCGAAATGCTGACTTCGCTCGAGGTGCAGCTGAAGGATATCCGCGAGCGAATCGAGCAGGGCAAGGCGCAGGAGGCCGCGGCGCAGGCGCGGGTGGCGCAGTTGAGGGCCGCCGACACGCCCGAGGCGAAGCTTGCCGCTGCGCAGGACGTTGTACTGACGCGACAGGAGCCGGGCAGCGGGGAATTCGACACGCGTTTCGCCCAAGTTCTGGCCCGCGCCGAACTTGACGCGGCCCGCGCGAGCGATCAACGTGCCGCGTTGGAGCGGTCCCTGGAAACGATGAGCCGGCAAATTGCGACGCAGGGCGACGACATGATCCAGCTGCAGCAGCTCGCCCGTGAGGCCGAGGCGAGCCGCACGCTCTATGAGTACTTCCTGGGCCGTCTGAAGGAGACCTCAGCGCAGCAGGGCATCCAGCAAGCGGACAGCCGCGTGCTGTCGATGGCCGTCATCCCCTCGGTTCCTACCGCCCCGCGTAAGAGCCTGATCGTCGCGATGTGTGTTGCGCTCGGCTTTCTTGTCGGGGTCGGGCTCGTGATTGCACGCGAGGCGCTGAGCAGTGGCTTCCGGACGGCGCGCCAGCTTGAGGAAGAAACCGGTGTGGTGGTGATGGGGCAGATCCCGGTCATCCCCGGCGCGGATCGCTCGGAAATCCTGTCCTATCTGGCAAGCAAAACGTCTTCCGCGGCAGTGGAGGCGGTGCGCAACCTGCGCACCTCGGTCCTGCTCTCGAATGTCGATCATCCGCCGCAGGTGATCGTCTCGACCTCCTCTGTGCCGGGCGAGGGCAAGACGACGAACTCGCTTGCGCTTGCAATGAATCTCGTGGGTATCGGCAAGTCGGTCCTCCTGATCGAAGGCGATATCCGCCGTAACACGCTTGGGCAGTATTTCATGTCGCAGGCGCAGACGGGCAAGGGGCTGGTCTCTGTCCTGTCAGGCGAGGCGGAGCTGGAAGAGGCGATCCTGCGTCCGGCCGAGCTGGGAATTTCGGTGATTATGGGGGAACGCTCCGCGATCAACGCTGCTGACGTCTTCATGTCGGACGCCTGGCACGAGTTCATCACTAAAATGCGTTCGCTCTACGACTACATCATCATCGACACACCGCCTGTTCTCGTCGTGCCTGACGCGCGTATCATCGCGCAGGAGGCGGATGCCGTCGTGTTTTCGGTGAAGTGGAACGCCACCAGTCATGGGCAGGTGCGGGAGGCCTTGCAGATGTTCGAGACCGTTCAACTGAAGGTCGCAGGGCTGGTGCTCAGCCAGATCGACGGAGCGCAGATGAAGCGTTACGGCTATGGCGGCACTTATGGCGGCTATGGTGCCTATTCCACCTACGGCTCTAAGTATTACAACGGTTGAAGGGAGTGGTCACTCCATTAGCAGGGCGCTGAAATAGTCGGCCTCGACCTCGGATGCAGAACATGATTCACCTCTCGCCACGGCGATAGCGGGATCACGATGCGGGGCACGGACGAGACGAGCGGTTCGCTTTTCAGCTATGCCGACCTGGAAGACCGGATCCCGGCCAGGCACCCACTGCGCAAGATCCGGCAGGTGGTCAACGACGCCCTCACCAGCCTCGACGCTGATTTCGAAGGGCTTTACGTCCGCTTCGGCCGCCCCTCGATCGCGCCGGAACGGCTGGTCCGGGCCCGTCTTCTGCAGATCCTGTTCTCGATCCGCTCGGAACTCCATCTGATGGAACAGATGGATTACAACCTGCTGGTTCGTCAGACTCGGGATCGACGATCAGGTCTGGGTTCCGACGGTGTTCACGAAGAACCGCGACCGGCTGATGAGCACCGAGATGTCGCGCAAGATCATGGCGCATCGCGAGGTGGCGCCGCTCTTGTCGGATGAGCATTTCTCGGTCGATGGCACGCTGGTGAAGGCGTTCGCCATGGGCCTCGGATCAGTGGCGGCCCCATGGCTCACCGCCGATGCAGAGCTTCCAGCCGAAGGCCGAGCCGCCCGAGACCGATGGTCTCGATGACGATCCGGGCGACGAGGATCCCGGCACGCCGCCGGCGCAAAGCCTCGCCCCCGAGCCGCCCGCGACCGAAGCAGAGCCCGATCCGATGCCCCGCAGCCCCCGCCAGAACCGCAATGCCGAGGTCGACTTTCGCGGCGAGAAACGCTCGAACGCCACGCATGCCTCGATCACCGATCCCGAAGTGCGGCTTTACAAGAAATCTCCCGGCACCGGTGCAATACTGTGCTTCATCGGCCATGCCGTGATGGAGAACCGGTCCGGCTGATCGTGCAGGGCGAGCTGAGCCCTTGGCCGATGGCCATGCAGAACGGCAAGCTGCACTCGACATGACTCACCGCCATTCGCCGGACTCGACCCGGCGCCTGACGTTGGGCGCCGACAAGGGGGATGACGCGGCCGAATTCGCCAGCGATCTGCGCGAGGCCTGTGTCACACCTCATGTCGCGCAAAAGGCCCGGCACTCCGCCATCGACCGCCGCACCACCCGCCACGACGGCTACGCCTGTCACTGAAACATCGAAAGCGGATCGAAGAGGCGTTCGGCTGGGCCAAGACGGTCGGAGGGACGGCACAGACGATGTATCGCGGCCTCGAATGCGTGCAGTCGCGGTTCATCCTGACGATGGCCGCCAACAACCTGGAAGGGCTGCCCCGGCTGCTCGCCGCTTGAGGCCGAAGAGCGGTGGACCTGAGGAAGGACACGCAGCCGCAAAAATTTGCGAAAACCGAAGACCCTTCTCGCCGGCCGACTATTTCAGCGCCCTGCTAGATGTTTAGTCCCGGTATCCGGTGGATTGGATCAAACCTAGGGCCGACTCTAGTTGCAGATGGTGAAAAATCC
This sequence comes from Paenirhodobacter huangdaonensis, assembly GCF_004022465.1. Lineage (NCBI taxonomy): Bacteria > Pseudomonadati > Pseudomonadota > Alphaproteobacteria > Rhodobacterales > Paenirhodobacter > Paenirhodobacter huangdaonensis. Next base: position 43,615 of record NZ_SAVA01000018.1, read on the forward strand.
CGTGATGGGCCTGGCCCATAATGCTTCCTTCCATTCCTGAGAAAAGATCGCACCATCAAGCCGTGGGATCAAACACCTAAGGCATTGGGAAGGTAATAGTCCACATGAGTTGACATCGCGCATATCGGCTGTATCTTTGCCCTTGCCACGGCGGGCGTGGCGTAGAACTGATCTCAGTCTGGCAGAGCTTTCTGCGCTGGCTTCTTGCTTCCCCAAAGGCAAGCAGCCGCTATCGGCACTGCATTCGGCCGGGATAGCCTCTTGGCCGGAACTATTTTGTGAACACGCAAGGCCATCGTATTGCCATCCTTGGGGGTGGGGTCGCGGGGCTCCATGTTGCCAGCCGGTTGGCATCGCGGTTCCGGGTCACGCTGATTGACCGTGAGCCCGCCCATGTCTGGAAGCCGATGTTGCACAGGATCGCTGCGGGCACCTGCGCCGTCCTCCCGCCACAGACCTCCTACGTCGCACAGGCCCGGGAGCGCGGCTTCGTCTTCGTGCCGGGCTCGGTCATCGGGATCGACCGGCGCGCGCGTCAGGTGCAGATCGCGCCGCTCGTTGACGGCACGCTGGGCGAGGTCGTGGGCGCGCGAGTGCTGGACTATGACACGCTGGTCCTTGCGCTCGGCAGCCTCGCAGATGGGTTCCGCACGCCCGGCGTGGCAGAACATTGCCGCACCATTGATTCCCGTGCTCAGGCGATGGCCTTCAACCACGAGATGAGGTTGCGGGTTCTCGATGCCGCGGCTCATCGCGGCCTCCTCTCCATCGGTATCGTGGGGGGCGGAGCGACGGGAGTGGAGCTGGCGGCCGAGCTCGCGCAGCTCGCCGATCTGGCGGAATATTGCGGTGCCGATGGCATCGCCGGTCGGGTGAGGGTCACGCTGCTCGAGGGCGGGCCGCGCATCCTTCGGCCCCTCCCCGAGCGGATCGCGCGTGAAAGCCACGCTCGGTTAGAGGAGCTTGGCGTGACAGTATTGACCGATGCAAGGGTGGAAAGGGCGAGCGATCTTGGCCTCCATCTCGCCGACGGACGGATTATCGAACCCGACATCGGCATTTGGGCGGTGGGGATGCGGGCGCCCGATGTGCTCGGTACACTCAAGGTGACGTGCGGTGGGGGGGGGCAGGTCGTGGTGAGCGACAGGCTGCGCAGCCTCGACGCCCCGGAGATCTTCGCGCTTGGCGATTGCGCCAGCCTGACGCCGGGGAGTGGCCGGCTTCCGCTCGCGCCCACGGCGCAGGTGGCCTATCAACAAGCCTGCTATCTCTGCCGGCATCTGCCCGCGCTGATCGACGGCGACGAGGTGCCGCCGTTCCGATTCCGCGAGCCTGATGCGCTGGTATCGGTCGGCGGCTATGGCGAATTCGGTTCGCTCGGGACGTTCAGCTTTTTCCGGAGCGCGGGCATCCGTGGGCGGATCGCTCACATGGCTCATGTCCTTCTATATCGGTCGCATCTGGTACAGCTGCATGGCGTTTGGCGCGGTACCCTGATGTGGGCGGTGGATTTGCTGAACTCGCGGCAACCAAAGATTTGGCTTGACCGGGGGCGGTTTCGAGGCCCGCGCCAGAAGGCACCGCCGGAGGCGATGGCCCCGCTAATGCCAGCAAAGTCTTTGTCGGCATCGGCGGAGATGAAGGTGACCGCCTGGCATAAATGACTCACCTCGGAATTGCAGAGCGCAATGAATCGGGCTTGATGATGTGACCGCCCCGGCGTTGTTGTAGAACTCCCGTTGTGAAGGATTCACATCACGAATCCATGCGGTTAGATGGGGGGCATGAGCGAACCCAAGCCTGCCCGTTATCGCACGACGAACTGGTCCGCCTACAACGATGCCCTCAAGAGGCGTGGGTCGTTGCTGATCTGGGTGGACAAGGAGATGGCCTGGCACGCGCCGCATGAGGGCCGCGCGGGGCGCCCACCGGTCTTCTCGAATGCGGCAATCCAGTTTTGCTTGTCGATCAAGGTTCTTTTCAAGCTGCCGCTCAGGCCGAGTGAGCCAGTGAGGCGCCATTGGTCCGAGCCCACTGGCGAACGGGATAGTGGCGAACCTGCTGCGCCTGGCCGGGCTGGATTGGCCGGTTCCAGGCTACTCCACGCGGCAGAAGACCCTCGAGGTCCAGATCCCGTATCGCCGCGCTGCCGGGCCGCTGAACCTGCTGGTGGACACTGAGCCATGGCGCCGCCACTGGTCCGAGGCCCATGGCGAAGGGCATCAAGTGACTCGGCGAATGAGATGGGACCGTGGCTGCAGTGCCGCCGCGTAAGCCCATCGAATGAGTGGCAGGCCCGCAAGCACGGCGTGCAGGGCCGCCGCCAATGGCGCAAGGTTCATCTGGCCATGGATACCGCCACGTCCGACATCCGGGCGGTGGAGTTCACCCCCAGCAGAGACGGCGACAGTCCTGTCCTGCCTGACCTGCTGGGTCAGATCCCGGAGGGCGAAGACATCAGCACCGTGACAGCCGATGGCGCCTATGACACGCGCCGCTGCCACACCGTCATCCTCGAGCGCGACGCGGTGCCGATCATTCCGATCCGCAAGAATGGTCGGTTATGGAAGGGGGACTGCCCGGCCGCGATGGCCAGGAACGAAACCCTGCGGGCGACCCGACACTATGGCCGGGCGTTCTGGAAGCGCTGGACCGGATACCACGTCCGAAGCCGGATCGAGGCGAAGATGCGCTGCCTCAAGTCCTTCGGCGAGCGGATCGCTGCAAGAGACCCCGACCGCCAAACCGCCGAAATCCAAATCAGCGTCGCACTCATCAATCGCTTCAACGCCCTCGGAGCCGCCGAGATCGTTCGCGTGGCATGACGCCACTGGAGTAAGGGGCAGCTGCGCCACAAGCCGCAGTTCTGCAACATATATAACCGCCCCTTGCGCAAGAGGGTTTATGAAGCACTTTCTGGCGCGGTGTCGGGTGCTGACATATATCCGGCCTCTTGATGCGACCTCGATATGCCGCGGGCCCGTATGGTGTTCGCGGATCAGGTCCCAAATCAACGCCGCGTGCTCGGTGGCACTTTGTTGCAGGCTGGTTCTCTTGATCCCGTCTCACGACCGTTGCGCGGCTTACGCCGCCACGGTCGGAGCCCGGTATGCTTCGCCCTTCATCATCAGCGCCCAGACGATGCGCGCCATCTTGTTGGCGAGAGCCACGCGGACCAGCATCGGAGGCTTGTGAGATAACATCCCAGCCAGCCAGGTGCCGGGCTTTGCCAAGGCGTGGACATGCCGCTTGATGATGACGCTGTTGGCGCCGAGGATCAGCAAACGCCGCAGCGACCGTTCTCCCATCTTCGTCGTCGCCCCAAGCCGCTGCTTGCCGCCCGTCGAATGTTGACGCGGCACCAAGCCGAGCCAAGCGGCGAAGTCGCGTGCCCGCCGGAATGTCTCCGGTGGCGGGGCCAGCGTGTCGAGGGCCGTGGCAATCAACGGGCCTATGCCCGGGATTGTCATGAGCCGTCGAGCCAGTTCGTTCTCCACGGCCCGATGACGGATCTCGGCATCGAGCTTCGCAATCTGGGTGTCGAAGCCCCTGATGACTTCGACGAGCACGCGCAAAGTCGTCACGGCCTGCTCCGGCAAGCCGTTCAACGGAGCCTCGAAGATGGCGACGAGGCGGCTGGCATTCGCGGCCCCCTTGGGTGCTATCTGGCCGAACTCGGTCAGATGGCCGCGGAGGGCATTGATCGCCTGCGTGCGCTGTCGGATCAGCAGCTCGCGGATGCGAAAGACCAGAGCGGCTCCTTGGGTCTCCTCACTCTTCACGGGCACGAAACGCATCGTCGGGCGCATGGCCGCTTCGCAGATCGCCTCAGCATCGGCAGCGTCGTTCTTCTGGCGCTTAACGAGCGGCTTGACGTAAGCGGGCGGGATGAGGCGGACCTCGTGGCCCAGTTTGCCAATCTCGCGGCCCCAGAAGTGCGCGCCGCCGCAGGCTTCCATTGTCACCAAGCAAGGCCGCAGCTGGCTGAAGAAAGCCAGCACCTGATCCCACCTCAGCTTCTTGCGCAGCACGGTGCGACCCGAGGCATCTGCCCCGTGCGCCTGAAACACATTCTTCGCCAGATCGTGTCCGACAGTGGTAAGCTCCGACATGACCGCCCTCCTTTGTGAATCGTCGCAGACCCACCTTGGCATATCGATGCCGTCGGGGGGTGGTTACATCATCAATGCCGTTTTAGTTCTTCAATCGACATATGAGATTTTCGACCGGAGCTGCGATCGAAGTCACCGAATTGAAAGAAGGCAAAAAATTCTAAATCATGAAACTTGCCCTTTCGGAGACACAACGCTAGTGTAATTAAATCAGGCAGGCAGAGAATCCTACGGGAAATCCGTAGTGGAAGAGATGTCGGGCAGGTAATTTACTGCCTCTTGGTAAAGAACTTCGAAAAACGACGCATATAGTTAAGCTATATCTTCTTGTTTGAACGGTTGCTGTGGGTTTTTTGTCCACAACAAGCTCAGTTTCACGATCGAGGCACTGAGCGCCAACAGCGTTTGATCCGGCTCCTTGAGCGCCACTCACGAAGAAAAGCGCCGGCCTTCGGGAAAATGGGCTGGATCATGAGCCAGGGTACGCCCCACTTGTGGGGCGCCCTGGCTCTCTTTTCTGAGCCGTCCTGTGTTTTCCGGCAACTGTATTCAGACTTGTTGAACCTCCCGGAAGCGGACTCCGTCGGCGATCATGCCGTTGGGCACGCTGAGCCGCTTCCTGGCCGTAGCTGCCAAGGCGGCTTTCCTGCGCGCTGAGCTGCTGCTGGTCTCGTAAACACGTAGATAGGATAAGATGATGATGTTCCAAGAGGTGGCGTAGCTCACCGTGGTCCTCGCGCTTTCAAGCAGGCCGAACTGGTCAGTCGGTCTGCGTTGCAGGCCAGCTGACGTTAGATCATCGCGGATGGGCGCGAGCGTTTCCAGCGTCATGTATCTGGAGCGCTGGACCGTCCATCCCTCGGTCTGCTCCATCAGGATCGCGCCGACGAGACGCCGGATCGATGCCTTGTCCGGAAAGATGCCGACGACGTCCGCTCGTTGCTTGATCTCGCCCTTCAGGCGCTCGATCGGCGGGCTGTGTAGCCTAGTGCGATGCCGGGCCGGGAAGGTCATGTCGGCCAGGACGTCCTCCTCGGCGGGGTCCATGAGCGTGGCCAACTTCGGGAGCTTGTCGCGCATCTGGCCCGCCATGAGCCGCCACTGGGCCTTCCCCGCCGCACGGTCGAGCTGGAGGAAGGCTGTGGCTATGAAGGCCGAGATCACCCGGCGGCTGTTCTTGCCGGCACCCTGCTGGACTGGTGTGTGCGCCATGTATCGACCCACTGAATTCCTGCTCATGCTACAGTGGAGAACGTGGCAATGAGTATGACGGTGGACGACAGCATCAAACGGTGGACAGCAAAGCGTAAGACGGCACTGGTGATCGAACTCATTCAGGGCAAGACGACAGTGGCCGAAGCCAGCCGGTCGTTCGACCTGACGCCTTCCGAGATCGAGGGCTGGGTCGAGGACGCGAAGCGGGGCATGGAGAATTCCCTGCGCGCCAACCCGCTCGACATTCGCGAGCAATACGAGAGGCAGCTCAAGGAGCTCCAGGAAGCCTACGGCGAGGCCATGTTGGAAATCCGCCACGAAAAAAGTGCAGGCCCTGCTGGATGCGGCGGACGACAAATGATCCAGAGCATCCAGCAGGGCCTTCTGGCCGATGGCGTCACGGTATCTATCGCCAAGCTCTGCGCCTGGTTCGGCGTGCCGCGGCGAACGGTCTACTACACGCCGGTCAAGGCGGCACCGAAGGTCGATCCGCGCTTTGCCGGGCCGATCAAGGCGATGATCGAGGCGGAGCCGTCCTTCGGCTATCGCACGGTGGCCTGGCTGCTCGGGTTCAACAATAATACGGTGCAGCGGATCTTCCAGCTCAAGGGCTGGCAGGTCCGCAAGCGTGCCATCGGTATGCGCCCCCGCATTCAGGCTGTGCCCTCAGTCGCCACAGCACCGAACGAGCGCTGGTCGACGGATCTGGCACGCGTCTGGACCGGCAAGGACGGATGGGCCTCCCTGGCACTAGTGATCGATTGCCACACGGGCGAACTGCTGGGCTGGCACCTGTCGCGCTCAGGCAAGGCCACTGCGGCCAGCGCCGCTCTGGAACATGCCCTGATCGCCAGGTTCGGCACGCTCGGCCGCGTCGACCGGGAGTTCCTCCTGAGGTCGGACAACGGCATTCGCCATCGGGCTCGAACCGATGGCGCCTCGATGGCTCATTCTTCACTAGCCGGCACTTCATCGCCCTCGTACGCAGCTACGGCCTTCGCCAAGAGTTCATCACCCCGCACTGCCCGCAGCAGAACGGCATGGTCGAGCGCCTGATCCGCACGCTCAAGGAGCAGTGCGTTCACCGCCACCGCTTCGAAAGCACCCAGCACGCGACCCGCGTCATTGAAGACTGGATCAGCTTCTACAACACCCGACGCCCGCATCAGGCCCTTGCCATGCGCACGCCGGCCGAGGCATTCAGATTAGCGGCTTAACCTGAGCAGATTCAGCCGGGTCATTACACTTTTGTCAACACGACCTAGTGATCATCTTTGGCGTTCATAGCCTCATCAAGGCATTCAAGTCTCTTAACGTCTCCATAGAGTCTGCCGATGTATGACCACGCATCGACTTCTAGGTTTGGCTTTAGGATGCTAAAGGCATCTTTAGCAATTCTAATATACATGTCGTCGACCTCTTTGTTAAATCCTATTGAGACTATTTTCCGTCTCTGCTCGATTACATCGGAAAACCCCATTGTCGGGACCTGACGTTGAATCGCGATATTATTGGCAACTATTCCTGTCAGATCACAGAACTCAACCTCATCCCTCGGCAAGACTTCATGTCCTTCCGTCAGACATTGCAATCTTGATCTTTCGCTGTAGAGGCTTTCTATGATCTTGCGCGTATTTCGATCATCTGAACTTAGGCCCTCGGAGTAAGCGGTCTTCAACGCCTTCTCAAATTCTACCTTATTGTCTTTGTAAGCCGGGCCGCCAATCTCGATTGCTTTCTTAATACTCATATCGGGTTCCACGCGGAACATGATAGCTGCATTGTCGATAAGTGTCTCTGAACAGGCCAACTCCTTCATGTTCAGCTTAATTTCTTGAGCGACAGCTTGGTTTGAAATTAGTAAAGAAGATGTGAGAAGGACGAGATTTTTTATTCTCATAGAAATTTCCTCATTTTAATGCGTCGCATAGCCGCCGCGCGCTTGCGTTGGATTCGTTTGGCTCTCCACATCCACTGATGTGAGTGTTCGTCAAAATTTCGGCCTCGCTATGGTAATCCTGTGAGAAATGGGTCTCGGTGTTTGCGCGAGTATGGCGTTGGCTCCTTACCGCGTTTCGCCTTCCATAGGCCCGCACGGGGCCGTAGCCCATTTGGATATCCACCCCCTGCTAGCGTCCGCAGCGGCGCTCCTAGGCTCCAGACTCATTAACTTTAGAGCCAGAAGAGGACGGTTGCGGCGAGGGCTATGGCCGATAGGAAGACGATGGGGCACCTGTCGTATCTTGTCGCAACCCGCCGCCAGTCTTTGAGCCTGCCGAACATGATCTCGATACGGTTGCGGCGCTTGTAGCGACGTTTATCGTGCCTGATGGCTTTCTTCCTGCCCTTCCGGCCGGGGATGCATGCCTTTATCCCCTTGTCTTTCAACGCATCTCTGAACCAGTCGGCATCATAGCCCCGGTCGGCCAGCATCCACTCTGCCTGCGGCAGGCTGCTCAGCATGGCAGCTGCACCAGTGTAATCGCTGACGGGGCCAGCGGTGACGAACATGCGGATCGGGCGGCCCTGCGCATCGGCTACAGCATGAAGCTTTGTGTTCATGCCGCCCTTCGTGCGCCCAATCAGCCTGCCACGCCCCCCTTTTTTACCCGCAGGCTGGAGGCCGTGCGATGGGCTTTCAGGTAGGTTGCATCAATCATGATCGTCTTCTCATCGGCGGCCTCGGTCGCCAGGCCAGCCATGATACGGGTGAACACACCCATCCGGCTCCAGCGCTTCCAGCGGTTGTAGAGCGTCTTTGGCGGGCCGTATTCGCGGGGAGCATCGCACCAGCGCAAGCCATTGCGATTGATGAAGATTATGCCGCTCAAGACGCGGCGATCATCGACGCGGGGACGGCCATGGCTTTTGGGAAAGAACGGCTCAAGCCGCGCCATCTGCGCGTCAGTCAGCCAGAAAAGATTGCTCATCAGAAGGGCCTCCTGGGCCCTCCTGAATCATCGAACAAGGTCAGAATCAATGGGTCCTGACCCTAGTGCCACTCCACCTTGTTGACGTTGGCCCATTTCAGGATGGCCTTGCTGGTGAACTCGGTGCCATTGTCAGAAACTATGCAGGCGGGTTTTCCATAGATCCGGACCAAGGCGTCCAATTCGCGTACGACCCGTGCGCCGGAGATGCTGGTGTCGGCAATCAGGGCGAGGTTTTCGCGGCAGCAGTCGTCGTTCACGGCCAGGATGCGGAACTTTCGGCAAGCCCCGAACGTGTCCGACAGAAAGTCCAGCGACCACCGCTGGTTTGGCCGCAGCGGCACCGGCATTGGTGTGCGGCTGCCACGTGCCCGTTTGCGACCACGACGGCGTCGCACCGACAGGCCTTCTTCCCGGTAAATCCGGTAGAGCTTCTTTTCGTTCATGACCATACCCTTGCGCTCGAGCAGGATGCCAACGCGCCGATAGCCGAAGCGACGGCGCTTCTCGACGATCTCGTGCATCGCCTCACGGATTTCCGGGTTGTCGGGCGGCCTCTTTCGCCGCACCGTCTTCGGATCGACACCGATCAGAACGCAGGCCCGGCGCTGAGAGATCGGATGATCCTTCATCGCCCGCAGCACTGCGTCCCGCCGTTGCATCGGCGTCGTCAAGGCTTTCCCAGCAGATCCTTCAGCACGACATTGTCCAGCATGACATCGGCCACGAGGCGCTTCAGCTTTGCGTTCTCGGCCTCGAGCTGCTTGAGCCGATTGGCGTCCGAAAGGTCCATCCCGCCATACTTGGCCTTCAGCTTGTAGAACGTCGCAGGGCTCAAACCGTGCTTCCGGCAAAGCTCCGAGGTCGGCAAACCGGCCTCCTGCTCTTTGATCATCCCGATAATCTGCGCCTCGGTGAAACGGCTCTTTCGCATTCGTCTGCTCCTTCAGGTTGGGCAGACTCTACATCAGATTGAGGGAACTTCCGGGGGGCAGGTCACAGCGCCTGAACTGTCGGTAAACGCTTGACCATTTTCCGAACTCGCCAGGTAGGTCCCGCCAAGGAGCCCCGGTTCGGGCAATCCAGAAAATCCCATCAAGGACGAGGCGGTGGTTGGTGGCTTTGCGTCCGTTCGGGGCGCGGACGGCGAGGATGAAGCGCTCAAAGAACGCCCATTCCTCGTCCGACATAAGGTCTCGTGCCAAGCTGGTCTCCATCGCAGATGCCAGCTTGAATCATGCCTTACGCCCGAGGGGAATCCCTTTTGTCAACACGACCTAGGTCCAGTGCCATGCGAACCTACCCGGCGCTCAGGGGCCGGCACAGAGGACGACGGGATTTGATCCAGTCAGCAGTTGTTGCCGCATGTGACGGGTTGGGCACAAACGACGACTATCGGACTATTTTCTTTGCGATGAAATGGGCGTCGGAACGGTCTGGCCATGATATGGCCGCAGGCAGAGGCATACCGCAGCCATCGCCGGACGATATGGCAGTCGATTTCAAAGAGCTCGACGACTTTAAAATCGAACTCGTTAACAGGAAGAAGAAGACTTCTGTCGAGCGATCCGCGCTCGAGAACCCGGTGGGCGCACCACTGCTTTAAGCGGAGGCATTGAATTCTATAAACATTGGAGTATGATAAGGTCATACCTTGGAGGTTCCTATGACCGTCAAAACCACGCTGAGCTTCACGAACCGCCACCACCGTTTCCTCACCGAAAAGGTGGGCGCTGGTGTCTTCGCCTCGCAATCCGCTCTGGTCGCGGCAGCGCTAGAGCAGATGATCCAGGACGAGCAGGAGCGCGAGGTCGCGCTGGGCGCTTTCGCCGACGAGGTCCGAAGCAGGCTGCAGACGCCACGCGATGCCTTCGTTGATGGCGATGAGGCCTTCGCCCGAGCACGCGCGCGGCTGGCCTCGGGGCGGCGGTGAGCCACTACATCCGTTTTCACCCATCGGTGGCTGACGACCTCGATTGGATTGCCGAATGGATCTCTGACTATGCCGGAGCGGCCAGTGCCGCAGCGAAACTTGATGAAATCGAGCAAACCATCCGCGGCCTCTCGCTGACCCCGCATAAGGGGAGCCGGCGCGACGAGATTGCGCCAGGACTTCGTGCAATCCCGGCGGGGCGGAAGGGTGTTGTTGTGTTTGCAGTCGATGATGATCTGTGTGAGGTCCTTATATATGCTGTGAGCTACGGCGGAGCGGATTGGGTTCGGCGGAGCAAGCCGCGCATCTGAGCGAGCGTTGTGTGCTACGCCTCAGGCTGCTATTGCAGGGCAGGGCGGAATGATGGCCCTGGACATTGCGAAACAGTTCGCAAATCCTGCCCCCGCAACCAACAAATCAGACTCGATAGAGCCAACAGCCCTCGCCAAATGCGGGGGCTTTGTCATGTCAAGCGCGCCGAGATCGAGAATTCCAGCCAAGTCCCCAATGAGGTCAAG
>NZ_SAVA01000019.1:0-39803 GCF_004022465.1 Paenirhodobacter huangdaonensis
CGGTCTTCTGGCTCCGGATCATCTCGTCCTGGCGCCTTCCCGGGGCCTGCCCCAGTGGCCTGTGCCAAACGATCCCCGATACAGCGGCGGGCCCGCGCCGGATTTGCACCGGCTTCCCGATTCTCCCCCAGGGGGGCACCTGACGATGCCCTTATCTCGCGACCTGACGCGGCACGCAAACGGACATTCAATCTCGAGGGCTCTGGGGCAGCATTGAGAAGATCAGGCCGAGACGGCGGCATTAGCCTCACGAAAGTCTCGCAGCCGTGCCGCAAGGCGGGTTCGTGTCGATATTGTTGAAAAACTCGTCGGCGGTCTTCTCCTCGGGGCGACACTGCGGGGGATTTTGGGGAATTCACTGCATGCCGGGGGCGCACATGATCGGCCTTCCCTGCCAATCTCGATCGCGGGGGCGTTCCCGGGGCAGAGCTTGCCCAGTTTCCGGAGGTTTTTGGCGATCGCGACGAGTGTGAACTCATCCTTCGCGGCCAATGGCCCCTCTGCCGCAGACGGCCGAGACCCAGGATATGTTTTAGGTGCGCAAACAGCATCTCGGCCTCCTTGTGCCGCCTCGAGGCCCTATCATTGCAGGCAGAGGCGGAGCAGGTTCGGGCGAAGTCGCGCACGGTCTCATGACTTTCGGCAGCACGTTGCGCCCTCTATCCGGCGGTGACACTCGATATCAGCGCGACCGACCGGATGGTCGACCTCGTGTCAGAAGGCGTCGATGCCGTGGTGCGGATGGGCAGGAGAACGGCCGGGCCATCTCGGTGCCGATGCAGAGCTATCTCTGCGTCGACAATGCCGAGAGCTATGTCGCCGGCGCGCTGCATGGGCATGGGCTGTTTCAGGTGCCGGCGCGCGACGTGGCCGAGGATATCGCCGCCGGACGGCTGCTCGCGGTGCTGAGCGAGTATCGCGGTCGGATTGGATCGGGAAAAGAGTATCTTCCAGCTCCACTGCCGCGACAGCCCAGGCAATGCGGTCCTGCGCAAGAAGCCGAACGCGCTCAGGTTCAGCGCCCCCAAGATGCGTGCCGCATCGCGGGTGACCATCGTCACCTCGAGCGGCAACAGCCGCGCCACGGCCGCCTCGGGCGAACCATCACCGCGCAGGGCGCGATGCCAAATCCGCAGAGTTAAGCGCGCGCTCCATGGCAGGGCCGCTTCGGCGAGCCACCGGCGCAATTCCGGCGGCAGCCGATCGCAGGCAGACATCGGATTGCCACGCGCGCGCATCTGCAAAGAGGCGCGGGCATTTCGCGTCATGTGCTATCCTCCAGCGTGGCCGGCGGCATTTGCGTTATGCAATACCATATCACTTGTACGGCTAGCGGTTTGGGCGCGGGGCGATGGCGTGCGCTTTGGTGCCTGGACTGAATGCGCCCTTTCCCGAGGCGCTCGGCCGAGGGCCTCGATCTCGCCCCGGCCGAGGGCCCGGAAGCGGTTCACGATTGCGATGCGGGGACGGATTTCAGTGGTCTGGCATGCGCGATCCGCGGACATGCCCCGCGCGCCGAAAAGCTTCGGGTGTGTCATCTGAGCACCGCCCGCTTCTTCCCGTGGCCCCCTCAAACCATTTGAAATTCGCAGCCTCCGCAGGCCTCTCCCGCCACCTGCCAGGGGTCAGACGCCATCGCTGATCCAGCGCGCCGCCTTCTCGGCGATCATCAGCGTCGGGGCATTGGTATTGCCGCTGGTGATGTCAGGCATGATGCTGGCGTCGACGACGCGCAGCCCGTCGATGCCGCGCACCCGCAGATGACTGTCCACGACGGCCTGCGGATCGTCCTGCCGCCCCATCTTCGCGGTGCCGACCGGATGGAAGATCGTGGTGGCGATGTCGCCCGCCAGCTTGGTCAGCTCCGCGTCGCTTTCGAACTGCGCCCCCGGCTTCCATTCCTCGGGCCGGTATTTCGCCAGCGCCGGCTGGGCGAGGATCGCCCGCACCTGCCGCAGGCTTTGCGCCGCAATCGTCCGATCCTCTTCGGTGGACAGGTAGTTCGGCGCAATGACCGGCGCCTCGTCGAACCGGCCGGAGCGGATCAGCACGCTGCCGCGGCTGGTCGGGTTCAGGTTGCACACGCTGGCCGTGACAGCGGGGAACGGGTGCAGCCCCTCGCCGAAGGCATCGAGGCTCAGGGGTTGGACGTGATATTCCAGATTGGCATGGGCCCGGTCCGGCGAGGACCGCGTGAAGGCGCCAAGCTGACTCGGCGCCATGCTCATCGGTCCGCGGCGCGTCAGCGCGTATTGCAGCCCGATCCGCGCCTTGCCGAACAGGCTGCCCGCCAGCGTGTTCAGGGTCTGGGCCCCCTGCACCTTGTAGATCGCGCGGATCTGCAGGTGATCTTGCAGATTGCCGCCCACACCGGGGGCATCCAGACGCACCTCGATGCCCAACGATTTCAGATGCTCCGCCGGGCCGATCCCCGACAGTTGCAGGATCTGCGGCGATCCGATGGCGCCCGCGGACAGGATCACCTCGCCCGTTGCGCGCACGCTGAGCGCGGCGCCGCCGCGGCGCACGATCGCACCGGCGCAGCGTTGCGCCCCGTCCGGCGCGGTCTCGATCAGCAGACGCTCGACCTGCGCCCGGGTCCAGACCGTCAGGTTGGCGCGCCCCTTCACCGGGCGGAGGAACGCCTTCGCGGTGTTCCAGCGCCAGCCGGATTTCTGGTTCACCTCGAAATATCCGACCCCGGTATTGTCGCCCGAGTTGAAGTCATCGGTCGGCTCGAAGCCTGCCTCGGTCATCGCCCGCGCGACATCGTCCAGAATGTTCCAGCGGAGCCGCTGCTTTTCGACCCGCCATTCGCCGCCATGGCCATGCAGCTCGGAGAAACGACGCCGGTTGCCGGCGACGGGATCGGCGCCATCATCGAGCCGGTAGTGATCTTCATGGGCCATGAAGTCGGGCAGCGACTTCTGCCAGGTCCAGGCATCGTCGCCCACGGCCTGCGCCCAACCGTCATAGTCGCGCGCCTGACCACGCATGTAGATCATGCCGTTGATCGAGGAACAGCCGCCCAGGGTCTTGCCGCGCGGATAGCGCAGCGAGCGGCCGTTCAGCCCCGCATCCGGCGCCGTCTGATAGAGCCAGTCGGTGCGCGGATTGCCGATGCAATAGAGATAGCCGACCGGAATATGGATCCAGGGGTAGGTGTCGGGTTTGCCGGCCTCCAGCAGCAAGACCCGCTTCGACGGGTCCTTGCTGAGACGATTGGCAAGCAGGCAACCGGCCGAACCGGCGCCGATGATGATATAATCAAACATGTTGTGCGACATCTCGGCAGCTCCTGTCAGGCGGCGAAGGGGCACAGGCCCGCAGCCGGGCAGTGACGGCGCGGTCGGGCCTGTCGGCGGGCATCGCGATCGGCGACGGACAGTGCAGTTCCGTCGGCTCTGGCCCCAGAAATCCGCGTATTCCCGAGGAAACGCCCGATGTCGGCAAAGCTCATGTCACTCCTCCCTGACTCTCCCAAGACATGGGATAGCTGCAGACGGAGAGAGATTTCCAATGACTAATGAGACGATTCATTATAAGATTAATTTATATGAAAAACCTCGCAGACCTTCGCAGCTTGCAGTCCTTCGTCACCGTCGCGCGCGAAAGCAATGTCTCTCGTGCGGCGGAACGGCTGCATCTGACGCAGCCCGCGATCAGCCTGCAACTGAAGCGTCTGTCGGCCGAGACCGGGCTCAAGCTGTTCAATCGCACCTCCAGGGGGGTCGAACTGACGCGCGACGGCGCGGCCCTTCTCATCAAGGCAGAGCAGGTTTTGGCGGCGCTCGAGGATTTCCGGCAAACCGCCAACCGGATGACGGGCACCGTGCGGGGCACCTTGCACGTTGGCACCGTCATCGACCCGGATTTCATTCGACTGGGGCAATTCCTGCGGGCGGTGGCACAGACCGCGCCGGATCTGCAGACACAGCTGGCCCATGGGATGAGCGGCGATGTGCCGGTGCGCCTGTTGCGTGGCGAGATCGACGTCGGATATTTTCTGGGCGATCCGGAAGACGGACCCCCTGCCCCCGGCCCCGAGACCGCACTCAGCGAAAGCCCCTTTCAGTACCGGGCGCTGACCCGGTTCAAATACCGGGTTGTCGCCCCGGCCGGCTGGGAACAGCGCACCGCGGGCCGGGACTGGAAGGCGCTCGCGGAACTCCCTTGGATCGGAACGCCGCCGGCCTCGGTGCATAATCGTTTGCTCAGCCGGTTGTTCTCCGATCTGGGCGTGACGCAGAACCGGGTCGCCGTCGTCGATCAGGAACCCTCGATGCTGGCGATGGTGCGCTCGGGTGGCGGGCTGAGCCTGTGTCGTGAATCAGTCGCGCTGAACGAAAAGCAGATTCACGGGCTGGTCGTGGTGGATCACGCCGAAATCGAGGTGAAGCTCGGCTTCCTGACGCTTGCAAGTCGCAAGGGAGAACCCGCCATCGACCTCGCCTTCGAGCTCATCCGGAAGATCTGGAGCCTGAGCGACTGAGCGACAGCGCCGCTTCCGCGAGTGGAAGATGATGGGACCGGAGTGACGCGGACACGGTCCCCGCACCCGCGCCTTTCCGGCTCCCCGATCTCAGCGCCCCTGCCAGACCGGCGCGCGTCGCTCGAGGAAGGCCCGCGCCCCCTCCTGCGCATCCTCGCTGCCCATGATCGCGCGCAGGATGCGGGCATTCTCGGGCCACAGGGCCGCCAGCTGCGCGGCTTCGGCGGCGCGGCTCAGCCGCAGGGTCTCGGCCACCGCCAGCGGCGCATTGGCGGCGATCTCGCGCGCAAGCTCCAGCGCGACGGCGAGCCCCGCGCCCGGCTCGGCCCGGCGCGCGATCAGCCCCAGCTCCCAGGCCTCGGCCGTGTCGACCATCCGACCGGTCAGCAGGATCTCGCGCGCCCGCGCAGGCGGGATGACCGAGGCCAGCCGCAGCGCGCCCCCCGCCCCGGCGACCAGGCCGCGGATCACCTCGGGCAGGCCGAAGCGGCTGCCCTCCTCGGCGACGATCAGGTCGCAGGCGAGCGCCAGTTCACACCCGCCCGCCAGCGCCGCCCCATGCACCGCCGCGATCAGCGGCTTGGTCCGCCGCGCCTCGGTCAGCCCGGCAAAGCCGCCCGGGCCGAACAGCACCGCCTCGACCTGCCCCGCGCCGAAGGCCGCCAGATCCATGCCCGCGCAGAACACCGGCCCGGCGCCGCACAGCACCGCCACCCGCAGATCGGGGTCCGCCTCGAACCGGGCCAGCGCCTCGGCCAGCCCCGCGGCGGCCGCGCCGTCAATTGCATTGCGCCGCGCCGGCCGGTTGAGCGTGATCCGCGCCACCGGCCCCTCGACCTCGAACAAAACACCGGCTTCGGTCATTGGAGCGCCTCCGCGATCAGACGTTTGCGCAGCTCGCTGCGGATGATCTTGCCGGTGGTGGTCACCGGCAGCTCCTCGACGACATAGATTGCGCGGGGATATTCATAGGCCGCCAGACGGGTGCGGACATGGCCCGCGATCTCGTCGCGCAGGCGGGCGCAATCATCATGCCCGGCGCGCAGCTTGACGAAGGCCGCGACAATCTCGCCGCGCAGCGGATCGGGCTGCCCCACCACCCCCGCCATCGCCACGGCGGGATGCGAGATCAGGCAATCCTCGATCTCGGCGGGACCGACCCGGTAGCCCCCGGTCGAGATGATGTCATCGTTGCGCCCCTTGAACACCAGCCGCCCGTCGGGCCGGCGCAACCCGCGGTCGCCGGTCACCAGCCAGCGCCCCTCGGGCCCCGTCACGAATTTCTCGGCCGTCGCCACCGGCTGCTGCCAATAGCCCAGGAACATCACCGGATCGGGCGACAGGATCGCAATCGCGCCCTCTGCCCCATCGGGCAGCCGTTCGGCGGTGAGCTCGTCGATCACATCGACACGGTGGCCCGGCACCGGCCAGCCCATCACCCCGTTTTCCGGCGCCTCCAGCACGCCGCAGCTGGACACCACCATGTTGCATTCGGTCTGGCCGTAGAATTCGTTGATCGTCACGCCCAGCGCCTGCCGCCCCCAATCCAGCAGCTGCGCGCCCAGAGGCTCGCCGCCCGAGGCAACCGAGCGCATGTTCAGCGCCCAACCGGCACTGTCGGGGTCGGCCTTCATCATCTTCAGCGCGGTCGGCGGCAGGAAGGCGTTGCGCACGGCAAAGCGGCGGATCAGATCGGCCGCGGCCCGGGCCGAGAACTTGCGGAAGCGGCAGGCCAGCACCGGCACCCCGTGATGCAGCGCGGGCAAAAGCACATCGAGCAGACCGCCGATCCAGGCCCAGTCGGCCGGGGTCCAGATGCAATCGCCCGGCTGCGGCAGGAAATCATGGCTCATCTCGACGCCGGGCAGATGGCCCAGCAGCACCCGCTGCGCATGCAGCGCGCCCTTCGGGTTGCCGGTGGTGCCCGAAGTGTAGATCAGCAGCGCAGGCGCGCTCGAGCGGCTGTCGACCGGGGTGAATGCATCCGAGGCTGCGGCCAGTGCCGCGTCGAAATCCTGCGCCCCTTCCGCCGGCCCGTCGACGGTGAAAACCGCTTCCAGATCGGGGAGCTGGTCGCGGATACCCGCGATCATCGGCAGGCTGGCGTGATCGGTCACGAGCACCCGCGCCCCGCTGTCGCGGAGCCGGTGCAGCAGCGCTTCGGGGCCGAAGAGCGTGAACAGCGGCAGCGAGACGCAGCCCGCCTTGAACGCCGCGATATGGGCGATCACCGTCTCCCGGCGCTGCGGCAACAAGATCGCCACGCGTTCGCCCGCGGTGACCCCATCGCCGCCCAACCCGAGCCCGGTCAGCACATTGGCAAATCGGTTCGAGGCCGCGCGCAGCTCGGCAAAGCTGGTCTCGCGAGCCGGGCCATAGCCGTCTTCCCCCACCTCGATCAGGGCGATCCGGTCCGGATCGGCCGCCGCCCAGCGGTCGCAGACATCGGTGCCGATGTTGTAATAGTCCGGAATATCCCACTGAAATGCCGACACGGTCGCGGCATAGCTCTCCTTGCGAGACAGCACGCTCTCTTCTCCCCTCCTGACGCCCCGCACCGGGGCGCCCTCCTCCGCGGCAAACTGAGCGCATTCGCGCCGGGCTTGTCTATCGCCGGAAAAGTTGACGCTAGGGAAGGCAACTGGCGGTCGCGGCGCCTAGGGGATCAAAAAGCGGTGGCGTTCCTTGCGGGCGACCTGCTGCAGATATTCCGAGACGGCGCGCACCCGCGCGAGGTCTTCGGTGCTCTGGTGGCTGAGCAGCCAGACGGTGCGGGTCAGCACGTAATCCTCCACCAGAACCGGCTCCAGATCGGGGTCGTCGAGCGCCATGAAGCGCGGCAAGATCGCCAGCCCGGCGCCCTCGCGCACGGCCTCCCGCTGCGCGATCATCGAGGTCGAGGCGAAGCCCACCGGCGCGGTGATCCCGAGCTCCTCGAGGTAGCGCAATTCGTCGGAAAACAGCATCTCGGGGATATAGCCGACGAGCCGGTGGTGGCGCAGATCGCGCAGCCGTTCGGGGCGGCCATAGCGGCGCAGATAATCGGGCGCGGCAAAGAAATGCAGATGGTAATCGGTCATCCGTCGCGCCAGCAGCCGACCGCTTGTGGGCAAGGTCAAATCGAGCGACAGATGCACCTCCTGATGCGACATCTGGAACTGTCGCGAGCGCACCACCAGCGCCACGTCGACATCGGGGTTGTCGCGCTGGAACCGCGCCAGCAGCGGGGTGACGACATAGGTGCCCAGACCATCGGGCGCGCCGATCCGCACCGTGCCCGCCAGCCGCCCGGCCTCGCCCACGATCTGCTCATGCACGCGGGTGCTGGACCGCTCGACCTCCATCGCGATCGGCAGCAGCCGTTCGCCCGCCGGGGTCAGCGCGTATCCGGCCTCGTCGCGGATGAACAATTGCGCGCTGACCGACTTCTCCAGCGCCCGGATCCGGCGCGCCACCGTGGTCTGGTCGATCCCCAGCGCACGGCCTGCCGCCGTCATCCGTTTCAGGCGTGACAACGCCAGAAAAAACTTCAGATCGTTCCAGTCAAAAACTGTCTGCATTTTTGCAAAATACCTCTGCACATTTACCCATGTCAAACGGCTCCCGACCACCCTTTAATCGCGGCGAGGGGAGGTGACGGGTGCGGATCGCGCCGGTCGCCGGAGTTTTGGGAGGAAATCTAATGGTGCTGATCCGTCTGCTCGACGGGTTGAACGAGATCGTGGGCCGGGTCGTGGCCTTCGTTGCGGTCATCTTCGCGCTTATGATCATCTACGATGTGATCATGCGTTATGGCTTTAACGCGCCGACGCTCTGGGCGTTCGATCTGACGAAACAACTCTACGGTTTTTACTTCATCCTGCTCGGCGGCTATGCGCTGCGCCATCAGGCCCATGTGCGTGTCGATCTGGTGACCGAAACGCTGCGGCCGGGGCCGCGCCGGGTGGTCGAGATTCTCGGCTACCTGATTTTCTTCTTCCCGTTTGCCTGGGTGTTCGCCAGCCGCAGCTGGGATTTCGCCATGCGCTCGCTGGCACAGAATGAAACCACCTATGGCGCGATCCAGCTGCCGGTCTATCCGGTCAAGATCGCGATGGCGGTCGCGGCCGTGCTGTTGCTGCTGCAGGGCATCTCCGAGGTGCTCAAGCTGGTGCTGAACAAGCAGGAGCCGTCTCATGTCGGGTGAACTCATTGGCCTGATCATGGCCGGGCTGTTGCTGCTCGGTCTGTTCATGGGCCATCCGCTGGCCTTCGTCCTGGGCGGCACCGCGGTGCTCGGCGCGCTGATCGCGGGCAAGCCGATGGTGCTCGGCATCGTCATCAACCGGATCTTCGGCGAGGTTCTGGACAATTACATCCTGATCGCGATTCCGCTGTTCGTGCTGATGGCGCGGTTCCTGTCCGACAGTGGCGTGACCGACCGGATGTTCGAGACGCTGCGCCTGCTGATGGGGCGCGTGACCGGCGGGCTCGGGCTTGCGGTCGTGTTCATCTCGATCCTGCTGGCGGCCACCACCGGCATCATCGGCGCCTCGATCACGGTGATGGGGGTGATGGCGCTGAAGCCGATGCTGCAATACGGCTATTCGAAACGGCTGACGACCGGGCTGATCGGGGCCTCGGGGTGCCTTGGCATCCTGATCCCGCCCTCGATCATGCTGATCCTGATGTCGTCGAACTCCTCGCTCTCGGTGGGCGAGCTGTTCGCCGGCGCCATGGTGCCGGGCGTGGTGCTGGGGCTGCTCTATGCGGGCTATGTCGCGCTGGTCGCGCTCTTCCGTCCCGATCTGGCGCCGCCGGTCTCGATGGAAGAACGCGTGCCGGTCTCGCAACTGCTGCCGATGCTGCTCCTTGAGGCGCTGCCGCCGCTGGTGCTGATCTTCGGGATCCTCGGCACCATGCTCGCCGGCATCGCCACCGCCACCGAAGCCTCGGCGATCGGCGCCTTCCTGGCCCTGCTGATCGTGATCTTCCGCGGCAAGTTCGAATGGGCGACCTTCGCCTCGGCGCTGTGGGAAACCGGGCGGACCTCGGCGATGATCCTGTTCATCGTGGTCGGCGCAACCGCCTTCACCGGCGTGTTCAACATCACCGGCGGTCTGCATGCGGCGCAGAACATGATGCGCGGGCTGGACATGGAACCCTGGATGCTGATCACGATGATGATGTTCGTGATCTTCGTGATGGGGATGTTCCTCGACTGGACCGGGATCGTGCTGCTGTCCTTCCCGATCTTCCTGCCGGTCGTGCGCGAGATGGGCGTGAGCGAGCTGTGGTTCGTGGTGCTGACCGCGGTCGTGCTGCAGACCTCGTTCCTGACGCCGCCCTTCGGCTATGCGCTGTTCTACATGCGGGCGCTCGCGCCGCGCAGCATCAAGACATCGGACATCATCCTCGGCGTGATGCCCTTCATCGCCCTGATCGTGGCGATGGCGCTGGCGCTGGCGATGTTCCCGCAGCTGATCACCTGGCTGCCCGACACGCTCTACAAGACCAAATGAGAAATCTGCACTGACTGAGGAGGAGAAGTCGATGCGAACCAAGTCCCTGAAAACCGGTGTGTTCACCCTGGCGCTGATCGGCGCGGGCGTTGCGGCACAGGCCGAAACCAGCTGGCAGATGACCACCACCTGGCCGAACTCGCTCGAACTGATCGAGATGGACAAGCACTTCGTCGAGCTGGCGAACAAGCTGACCACGGGCGATCTGAAGATCGAGTTCTTCGAGGGCGGCAGCCTGGTCCCGGCGGGCGAGGTGTTCGGCGCGGTCGAGAGCGGCACGATCCAGGCCGGCGGCGACTGGCCGGGCTACTGGGCGGGGCGCGATGCGGCCTTCTCGCCGCTCGCCACCACCGCCAGCCTGTTCAACGCGGTCGACTATGTGAACTGGATCCAGCAATGGGGCGGCAAGGAGCTCTATAACGAAGTCTACGGCAAGTTCGGCATGGTCTATCTGCCCTATGCCGTGACCAACAACGAGTCGGGCTTCCACACCAAGGAACCGATCCGCTCGATCGCCGATCTGCAGGGCAAGCGCCTGCGTCTGTCGGGGCTGGAGCAGGGCCGTCTGCTCAACCAGCTGGGCGGTTCGCAGGTGTCGATGGCCGGCGGCGAGATCTATCAGTCGCTGGAACGCGGCGTGATCGACGGGGCCGAATTCTCGACCCCGAACGTCGACTGGTCGGGCGGCTTCCAGCAGGTCACGCAATACTGGGCGACGCCGGGCTGGCACCAGTCGGCCTCGGTCTTCGGCGTGATGATCAACAAGCAGGCCTGGGAGGCACTCAGCCCCGAGACCCGCGAGAAGCTGGAAATCGCGGCGGAAGCCAACCTGATGTGGTCGCTCTCCTTCACCGAACGGCGCGCCAATGACGCCTACAAGCAGTTCAAGGAAGTGAACGAGATCACCCGCATGGACGACGCGGCGCTGGCCCAGATCCAGACCATGGCCAACGCCGTGATCGAGGAGGTCGCCTGCGAGAATCCGAGCTCGGCCAAGGTCTACCTGAGCCAGCTGGAATACCTGCAGGACTACGCGAACTGGCGTACCGCCTCGGCGCCGTTCAACCTCGGCCGCGACCCGAACGGCCCGGACATCGAGAAGATCCGCGCCTGCGCCAGCAAGTAAGCGCAGCCGACACGACGGAAACGGGGCCCTCGCGGCCCTGTTTCTTTTGCGCGGGCCCTATCGACGGAGATGTTGTGCGTTTCAGTGCCTGGACTGAATAGCCCCTTCCCGTGGCCTCTGTGACAGGGATGCCGGGCATTGTTGCGCAAATCAGCATTGGGGCTGAAGCTCCCCTGTTTGATAATCGTTCAGGCGATGGCCTCGATCTCGGCCATGCCGAGGGCAGAGAAGCGGTTCATGGCTGAGCCGGTGAATGCCGCCGGTTCGAATGAACCTGCGAAGGATGCGGATCTGGATTTCGGCGGTCTGTCGATTGGGGTCTCGGGACATGATCCGCTCGCCGAGAAGCGTGACGCGGTTCATCCGGGCCTCGACCCGAGTTCGGCCGTGGGAGCCAGCCCACGTCTTCCAGAGTGCCCTTCCGAGGTGCCGCATCGCGTGCAGGATCTCGTTTCGCACCGAGGCTGCGGGGCAGTCCTCTTTCCAGGCGCGCCCGTTGCGGCGGATGGGGATGATGGCCTCGGCGCCGCGCGAGATGATCGCACCATGGCATCGTCGCGTGTCATCGGCGCCATCAGTCGTGACAGTGGCGACCTCTTCATCCTCTGGAATTTGCGCCAGCAGGTCGGGCGGCAGAGGGCTGTCCCCCTGACGGCTCGAGGGGAACTCGACCGCGCGTATGTCGCCGGTTTCCGTGTCCATGGTGATGTGGACCTTGCGCCATTGCCTGCGGCGCGATGGGCCATGCTTACGGGCCGGCCAGTCACCATCGCCCCGGAAGTTCACCCCGGTGCTCTCGACCAGAAGGTTCGAGGGCCTGCCCGAGCTGCGACAGGGGATCTGCACCCCGAGCCGCACCGGGCGTCGGCACAGCGTCGAATAATCCGGAACCGGCCAATCGAGCCCAGCCACCCGGATCAGGCTTTCGACCGGTCCGACCGTTTGTCGAAGCGGAAGGCCGAAGAGCACTTTCAGCGTGAGGCAGACCTGCACCGCCGCATCCGAGAACGCCTCAGGCCGCCCCCGCTTGCCAGTCTTTCCGGCCTGCCAGACCGTGTCGGGATCAAACCAGACCGAGAGCAAGCCCCGCTCGCGCAGCGCAGCCTTCGCCATTGGGCTCGGACCAATGGCGCCTCAATGGCCCAGTCTCCGATCTTGGCGTGCAGCGACCGCGCCGTCTCTTCGTCGACCTCGGCCTTCCTCTTGCCGCCGCGCTCGAAGATGTCCGACGCCCCTTCCTGAAGGGCTTTCTTCCATTGGTCGATCATCGTCGGATGCACCCCGTGTTGCGCGGCCAGCTCCGCCTCCAGGCACTCGTCCTTCACGACTTCCAGCACGACGCGGGCCTTGAAGCCCGCATCTTGGTTCCTGCGTTTCGACATGTTCTGATCTCCTCGTTCTTGGAGACCCGCAGACGTCAGATCGCAGCTTCCGTCACTGTCCGATTATTGGAGGGCAGCTCAATTCACTATGTGAACCCTGCTCAGCGGGAACTTTTGCAACAACGCCGGAAAGCGGCCGGAAAGAAAAACCCCGACTTCCTTTCGGAGGCCGAGGCTCTGGCTTTCGGAGGCCGAGGCTCTGGACAACCTGCTATCACAGGGATTGTTGGTTGCGGGAGGGCGCAACAGACGATCCCTGCCGAATGGGTCCGGGAATGCAAAAACCTCCGTGGCGGGGCCTACGGAGGTTTCGCAACTAGTATTGGTGGCGGGGGCAGGATCACAGAAATTCTTGCCTTTGCATCAGCAGGACTGGCACGATCCAAAATCCCTCGCAGCATAAGGCCCTTTCTTCTCACCACAAACCCCGCCAAAGTTGCGCCCACTGGCACAAAGGGCGGGTTGCCGCCAGTGAGATTGCGGTATTGCGTCCGCGGCAACTGGCGGAAGCGGCCATCCGAGCCGCGGTAGGGGATGTTGCCCCCGAGGGTCTTCTGCCGCCGCCACAGCGTGCTGAAGTCTCGCGTCAGGCGCCTTGCACCGCGCGAGGGGTAGGAAGCCGACGGGCTCCAGCACGACATGTGGTGCAGACGCGCTAACCGCCCAAGGGTGTGCTGCCGAGAACTGCAAAATCCCCCGTCATGGTTCTACCGCTGTCGCAGAGAACGGAGATTTCCATAAGCCCGGCTCTCTCACCTGAGCGGGGCGGCGTCAGAGGAAGGGACACAGCCGCCTCTCTTTGTGTGAGCGATCGAAGCCGAATGGCGGCAATGCGCTGCTAGTGTGGTTCCGGCGCAGCCGAGAGCACCACCCGCAGAGAACACTCGGATTTACCCTCGCATCACGTCGGCGATTGAGCGATGCTTAGCGAAAAGCGATACACGCCGACCGGAGAGCAAAGATTACATGATACTGCCGAGTCCGACCCATTCGAACTACACAAATCTTCTGACGGACATCGAGCGCGGTCAGGTCAAGATTCCGCAATTCCAGCGCGACTTCGTCTGGACGATGCAAAAGTCTGCCGCCCTGCTCGACAGCGTTATCAAGGGCTATCCAGTCGGCACTTTCATCTTCTGGTCGACGAAGGACCGACTGCGCAGCGTTCGCGATCTCGGCAACACGACCCTGCCGGAGCCGAAGGACGGGGAGACAGTCTCCTTTGTGCTCGACGGCCAGCAGCGCCTCACTAGCCTTTACGCTGCGCTGCGCGGAATCAAGGTCGAACGCAACTCGGGCAAGACCGACGACTTCGCCGACATGTTCATCAATCTCGACGCCGGCGAGGACGATCAGATCGTCGTGACGGAGGTCGCCGATCTCGCGGATGGAACGTGGATCAGGCTGCGCGACCTTATCCATGGCAGCTTCAAGGCGCTCGTGGCCTACCCGGCTGACTATCACGAGCGGTTGTCGGAATACCGACGCCGGATCGAGTCCTATGATTTCTCAATCATCCTCGTGAAGGACGTGCAGATCGACGTCGCCACTGAAATTTTCACGCGCATCAACGTCGGCGGCAAACCGCTTAGCGTGTTCGAAATCATGGTGGCAAAAACCTATGACGAGCCGCGCCAGTTCGATCTGGCGGAGAAGTTCGACAAGCTGGTCGGCAGGCTGGAGCCACTCGATTACGAAACCGTTTCCGACGCGACGCTTCTGCAACTTGTATCTTTGATCCTGACCAAGGAATGCAAAAAGCAGATGATCCTCAAGCTCGACAAGACCGCTTTCATCGACACCTGGCCTCGGGCCACCGATGCGTTCGAACGGGCGGTTGAGTTCCTCCGCAACAACTACCGTATCCCGGTGTCGCAACTGCTGCCGTACAAACAGCTGCTCGTCCCGTTCGCCTATTTTTTCTTCCATCACCCGGACAAGCCGTCCGCCGAGCAGCGTCCGCTGCTCGAAGATTTTTTCTGGCGCTGCTCGCTGGGCGGGCGCTACTCCTCGTCGGTCGAAAGCAAGCTCGCGCAGGACGTTCGCCGGATCGACCGCATCCTGGAAGGCAAGTCACCCGACTATGATTGGGCGGTGGACATCTCGCCCGACTTCCTGCTGGAAAACGGATGGTTCAACGCGGGACGCAGCTCGATCAAGGCGATCCTGTGCCTCTATGCCTTCCACGAGCCGAAATCGTTCAACGACGACTCAATCGTCAGCATCCGCAACTATTGGCTGAAACAGGCCAACAGCAAAAATTATCACCACTTCTTCCCACGCGCCTATCTCGGTAAGAAGAATGTCGAGGAATGGCGGATCAACAACATCCTCAACATCACCATCGTCGATGATTACCTGAACAAGCGGGAGATCCGCGCCAAGCCGCCTGCGACATATATGAAGACTTTCAAGAAATCGAATAAGGCGCTGGCGAAAACGATGGCGTCGCATCTGATTGGTGATCTGGATGACTTCGGCGTGTGGGGGAACGATTACGATAAGTTCCTCGCTGAACGGGCGAAGCTGGTCAGCGAGGAGCTGGGCAAGAGGATCATTAGCCGACAAATCGATACGGATGGTCAACCGTCACGCGACGATGACTACGAAGAGGAAGCTGTGGCTTTCGAATGAGGCGGTGCATTGATCAGTTAAGTCGGAGGTTGCCTGCTCACCTGAACGAACCCGCCGGGCGGATCACTGCGACGTCCCGACAAAACCACCACCACACCTCGGACGGCCCGGCCTCGCCCGTAACGCCGTAAATCATAGCATAGCCTGCGACGGCGGCGGGCGCAGCAAAGACCAGCGCAGCGCAGGCTACCGTAGCGAAGAAAATGCGAACACCATCGAAGCACAGGCGGTGATCCCAACGGCAATGCCGACGAAACACGAGCCGATCAGCCCGGCACAGGAAGCATTTGCCCATTTTGCCGCATCTACGCCTAACATAAAGCGCAACGCGTGCATCGCAATCGTATGGGCAAGGACGCAGAGACCGGCGAATAGCTGCGCTTAAACCTTGGCCGTCGCTGAGACCTGGAGACATGGGGGGCGGATCACGGTCTGCACAGAACAAAGGAACGAGGTGGGGGGGGGGAGGCCGGCGAAACGGCACGGCCAAGCGTCAGCGATCCCTCGCGCCTCGCCGAGGGGCCGCCCTCTCACGCAGCTCGCCCGGCGTGAATGCCCGCGAGAGTTGGGAGAGAAGGCGTAACGGGATGTTCAAAGACGCCGAATCTGAAACTTGCTTCCCGTTGCATTCTGATCGAGCGTCTCCTTTGGGGAAGCTGCAATGCAGCAGCGCCACTGGTCTGACCGTCCGGTAAGGGCCGTCAGTAAGGGCACTCAGGTGTCGGGCGCAGCACTCCCTCAACAATTCGCTTTCCTTCAGCTACCTCAGCGCCTTCGTTCGACATCTGAACAACCACGTTGCCTTCCACTTCACTGGTTTCGAGCAGCCCTGCGTCCTCAAGCTCGCGAAGTTGACGCTTCAATTGTGACGAGCTACAAGTCAGTCCAATCGCGCTTAACCAGTCAGACAGAAGGAGCTCGTTTGACCTATAGGTTGGCGCGCGAAACAGCAGCCTAAGCACAGCCAACGCCCGGTGTTCGCTGGATAGAGTCTCAAGTTGATTTTGTGCATTTTGTAGCATGCTTTCAGATTAGCTGGTCGCGACTTGCTTTGCCATCCTCCAGTAGAATTCGTAAGTCCGCTTTGACACGTTGCCTCGCAGCATGACCAAACGTCGGCCAATGACGGCATTGGGCCGGCTGTGTGAAAACTGGCTGGCGGGGTCTCTGCACGGTTTTGCCGAACGCGGCGCCGAGGCCTTGGCGCTGAAGGAACGCTATAAACCTGAGCGTAGACCCGCCGCGAGTTCGCCCATCGAAATCGCGGCTGCAATGCTGTCGATCACCGGGATGCCGTGCCGCTCCATTAGCGTTGCTGCGCGACCTGTCAGCCCCCCAGAACCCATCACAATAGCTCCCGCGCCATCGAAGTTCCTTGCATCGCGAATGCATTCATCGAGCCGCTGGTCGATCTCACGTCCGCCGGAGGCAGCAGAGGCGACTCCAATGCCTGCGGCGCGGACAGTGCAAAGCCTCTCCGCGCCAAGCGACTTCACAAGAGCATTGATGCCCGGAACCATGCCTGCGACTGTCGTGACTATGGTAAATCTCGGCGCGAAAAGCCTCGCCACAGAAACCGCGGCTTCAGCTGCACACACGATGGGTGCGCCCAAAAAGCGCCGGGCGCCCGCGACAGCAATGTCGTCGAAACAGGCCATGATATAGGCGTCGTAGCCACGGTTGGCTGCGAGCAGATCAATTGCCAGCGGTTCAGCTACCTTGCGGTCATTCAGCGTCTCGATCGACAACGGGCTTCCCTCGGGGTTCAGCACCTCGGCCTGTGTCGATGGCGAGAGAAGATTCCTCGCAGTAGCTGCAACCAGCCGTGTCACATCGGGATTGCCGTTCGGATTGACAATCAGGATGCGACGCGTGTGGTCCTTTGTCTTAGGCCGGAGAACAGCTTCAGTCATTCTCACCGCCCCGAAGCCATGTGCGGCAGGAGAAGGGCGATCTCTGGAATGGCGACGAGCAGCCCAGCGAAACCTATCATAAGCACGACAAACGGAGCAGCCCCGCGGATCACATCGCTAAAATCACCACCACCCTTTCGAACTCCCTGTACAACGAAGAGGTTCATGCCAACCGGCGGTGTGATCAGACCGATTTCGCACATCACGACGACAAACACACCAAACCAAATCGGGTCTACGCCGAGTGCTGTCACCATCGGAACTACGATAGGCACCGTCAAAACCAACATCGACATCGCGTCCATGAACATGCCGAGGATCACGTAAAAGACCATAAGCAAGAGTAGTAACGTGGTCTGGCTCAGTTCCAGGCTCGTCACCCAGCGCGTCACAGCTTGCGTTCCACCGGTCATGGACAGCGTGACATTCAACAGCAGCGCCGAGACGATCACCAAGATGACCATGCCCGAGGTTCGAGCCGACTGGATAAAACAGTTTTCCAGTAGGTCCCAGCTCAGCCGTCGCCCGCGCCATACGAACCAAAAGGCGGCGATGACGCCCAGAGCAGCACTTTCAGTAGGGGTGGCGAGGCCACCGTAAATCGATCCCATGACGATCCCGAAGATCGCTGCCGGCGGAACGAGATGACGCAGAAGCCGCCGCTTTTCCACCGCGGACACAGCAGGGGCTTGTGTGTCGCGTCCGGCATCGGGGTAGCGCATTGCGACATAGGCGGAGAATAAGAGCGTCAATACAATGCCCGGCAAGATTCCGGCGATAAACAACTGACCCACAGAAACGTTGGCCAGCGACCCGTAGACCAGGAGATTCACAGAGGGTGGAATCAGGATCCCAAGCGTCCCCCCTGCGGCAAGTGTCCCCAGCGTCGGGCGCACCGGATAATCGCGTTCCCCAAGAGCCGGCAGGGCGATCGTCCCCACGGTTGCCGCCGTCGCGACAGATGAACCCGAGGTCGCCGAAAAGAGCGCGCAGGTGCCGATGTTCGTATGCAGCAGGCCTCCCGGCAACCGACCGAGCCAAACCGCCAGTGCGTCAAACATTCGGTCGGCAATGCCGCCTCGCAGCAGCAGCTCACCAAGCAGCATGAAGAGAGGAATGGCGGTCATCACCGGATTGTTGAGCGTGCCCCACACTACGCCGCCCATGGTTTCCACGAGCGGCATTCCATAGGCGAGATAGCCGCCCATGCCCCCCACGGCCAGGATTGCCACAGCCACCGGCATCGACAAGAACATCACCGCCAGCATGATCACGAAACCCATAAAGATGACGGTAATGCTCATGCGCGGGCCTCCAGGTCGGAAAGTTCAGCCTCCAATTCGTCTTCGACCGTCTCCGGCCCAAAGCTGCGGACCAGTTCGACGCTGTCTCTGTGCACAGCCAGCCATAGTGCCTGACCGGCCAGAATTACGCAGGCCAGCGTGAATACCCCCATCGCAACCAGCCAGGCGGATTGCGGATAAATAAGAGGCGTCAGCCATGGTGTCTGAGCAACCGAACCGAAGAGCTTCGTCTCGCTCACGGTTCGAATTGTGAAGATCAAGAGAAACACGGCCAGTGCCGCCAGCGCCAGTGCCGCGAGAAGGTTGAGTATCGCCTGGGCCAAGCGGGGCATCCGCATGTGTAGCAGGTTAATTCGGATGTGACTGCGCTCCACCGCGGTAACCGCGAAACAGAGAGGCGCACCTATGGCTATTGCGTATCCCGAGAGTTCATCGACCCCCGCCAGTGAGTGGTTAAAGACCTTTCGCAGGATTATCTCGGCGGCGATGACGACGCAGAGCACCGTCATCATCAAGCCAAAGACGATTGCGCAGGTTCGCGAGTAGGTTTTCATCTTTGCCCTCACACTCTTGCCAGGATCACAGGCCTAGTTGGGCACCGACTGTTGCCATCCAGTCTGCCTCACAACTCGGGTTGACCGCATTGCACTGCTTGATCCAGGTCGGCAGCGACGAGCTGACGAGTGCGCCCGATACGGCCTTCAGATCGGCCTCGGAGACCGCCACAGACTTCAGATTGTGTGGTTTGCCGTGGACGCAGGGTTCCTGTCCCGTGTTGCAGTTCATCGCATCGCCGTAGAGCTCCTCGGAATAGGCCCAGATATCGTCCACCAGCGTGCCGATAGCCGCCTCTACCTTCGCCTGCTGCTCGCTATCGAGCTTGTTCCAGCTATCCAAGTTCATCGTATAGCCGTTCACGGCCAGCTGCAGGGCAATCGGCAATACCGTGGTTGTCACTTCCGGCCATCCGGCGGAATTGGCGGAAGCAGGCCCGGTAATGGCACAGTCCACGACACCACGCGCCAAAGACTGCTGCACCTCGCCGAACGGCAGGGGCACGCCGGTGGCGCCGAACTGGGCGACAAATGCAGCAGCAGACTGGTCCCCCACGCGCACCTTAAGTCCTTTGAGGTCCTTCAGTCCGCCGATTTCCGGTTTACAAAAGAGCACCTGGGGCCCCGCGGGCCAGACGCCCAGCAGCTTTGCGTTGAAGCGCTTCTGGACAGCTGCGTCGACGATGGGCAAAAAGGCTTCAGTATGCGCTTTTCCGCTCGCGTAGTCAGGATTGAGACCCACAAGGTCCAAGCCTAGCATGGTCGGCTCGTCACGGCTCACCTGCGGTCCTCGCACCGATACGATGTCGAAGAGTCCGCTCCTGAGGACGCGCATTCCGTCGGTGTCCGGAATGCCTGCAACATCCACGGGCAAGTACTCAACTGACACGTCCGTTCCGGCCATTTCGCCGAACTTCTCGAAGAACGGTTGTTCTTTCTGTTGCTGAATAAGGCCTGAGCCGACCGGCTGACCGAGCACCCTCAGCGAAATCGGATCAGCTTGTGCGGTATGGGCCAGGCTGGCGATGACAGTGGAAACAAGCAGCTTGCGCATTAGTTCGGTCCTTTCCCTGTGTCCTGTGGAAACGTCATGTCTGGATATGAATTACGTGAAAACACATTTTCACGTACAGAATGACGTATTTTCACAGAAGAAATTCGCCGTCGGCGAAAATCCCGGGAATGCGCACAATATTTAAGCATGTCTTCATGAAGGCGCCGCTTTCCCGGGCGGCGAGAGCTTCAAAGTTCGCGCAAGAGATCGTTGTAGGTCTCAATCTCTTTTAGGCGCTGACCTCCCGATTCGGCGGCGAACTCAATGGTTCGGTTGGCGATAATATTTAGCAATGCCATCACTCCCACGTGGCTAAAAAGTGGCCCCGAGGAACGGGTCGCACATCGAAAGTGCCAGCCAACTTCCTTGTTCCTCGGCACACCTTCGTCCGTCACGTAGGCGATGTTCGCCCCTGTCCCTTGAATGGCCCGCATCAAATCCTGGAGCGTTGCAACTCTTCGGCGCAATCCGAACAAGATGATCACGTCCTCGGGCTTCATCCTCGCTACATGCTCACCCATTGTCTGCCCGCCCCCGGGGACGCAGACAGCGTCATCAACGGCCTGCAAAAGCTGCCAATGAAGATAGTTCGCCAAACCACCGGAAGCCCGAAATCCGATGCACCAGACTCGGCGCGCAGCCAAAATCGCATGTGCCAATCCTTCGATTTCTTCTGTTCCGATATCGTCAATTGTCTCGCGAATGTTGCGGATGTCAGTCTCTAGGAACGCACTTTGTCCAGTAGATTTCTCATCGCCCGCATGCTGCAGATAGAGCCGCGATCCACTACTGCTTTCTTCTCGCGCGTCCCGCCTGGCATCTTCATAGGATTGATAGCCCAGCCGCTTCACGAAACGGCTGACTGTAGCATTGGACACGCCTGCTAGTGCCGCAAGTTCCGAAGCTGAGTAGCTGGCGAGTTCGCCGGGGAAATTCCGCACCAGCTCCCCGAGGCGCCGCTCCGCCGGATGCAGTTCTGGCAAGATGTGACGGACGCGAGCAAGAAAAGACCGATGGGTCATGAAGTCCCCCATGAAAATGAGTTTTCACCATAGCGGCGTGGGGTTCTGCGCGCCACTACCATAATTCTCGTCTGCCCCTTATCCGCAATGTCCCGCAGCAGCGGCAGTCACGCCGGATTCTGTCTGCATCGAGTGTTGGCTGTCCGCTTCGGCGACGGCGACGGCGACGGCGACGGCGACGGCGACGGCGACGGCGAGCTAGTGACCGTCGGTTATGGGGCTGTCCAGTCCACTCGCTGCGGCGCGCTTGAGCAGCCGCTTCGGGGGGGCGGCTGTGTCCTGATCATGCCGGAATGGCCTGCATCAGGCGACGGATACTGATCGGGGAGATCTCCCGCCTGATGTTGTAGGCCATGACGTTCAGGCCCATCTCGGTGGGGACGTTCTTCAGCCTCCGGGTCAGGAAATGCGTGCGCCCCATCCAGCCCTTGATCGCGCCGAAAGGGTGTTCGACGGTGCAGCGGGCAGGTCTGGCATTCGTTGATCCAGTATCGCCGGGCCCGAACACCGCGCTCCTCGGTGATGTAGCGATAGATCAGGTCCTCACCAGCCGGGCAGACATAGACGTCGCGTTCCGGATCGTAGGCGAAATCGGCCTTCACATACATGCTTTTGGCCCCATTGCCCGAGGTGGCCGGTCGCGGCACGGTCGTGGTGATGCCCGCCTCATGGCAGGCGAGGCTCTCTGGGCCGCTGAAATAGCCCTTGTCGGCGATGGCATACAGGTCTTCGCGGTGGAGGGCATCCTTGGTTGGGATCGCCATCGGGCCGAGCTGGTCACGGTCGAAGCCCTGGTTCGTGACCTCGTGCGTGACGATGATGTGGGTTCCGGTATCGACAGCGGTTTGCATATTATAGCCAGCCGCCCCGATCTCGTTGCGGAGCCTGAAACACGCCATAATCCTGAAATCAATGGGTCTGAAGCCTAACGACGATGGAGGCGTCCGGCCGCAAAATGGGCGGCCGGACAAGAGACGTCAGTCCCACTCGGGCGCGAGACCTTCGGGGCTGACCAGCCGCCCGTCGGGGCGCGCCAGCCCGGCGATGGCCGCCATCTCCGAGGCGTTCAAGGCAAAGTCGAAGATCTTGAAATTCTCCGCCGCGCGGGCCTCGCCGACCGTCTTGGACAGTGCGATGACGCCCTCTTGTTGCACCAGCCAGCGCAGCACCACTTGCGCCACCGAACGGCCATGCGTTGCGGCGATGTCCCTCAGCGCCTCGTTCTGGAACACCTTGCCATCGGCCATGCCGTAATAGGCGGTCACACTCAGCCCGGCGGCACGGGCAGCTTCGATCACCTTCGACTGATCGAGATAGGGATGGTACTCGATCTGATTGGTGACGAGCGGCGCATCCGAGAGCGTGATTGCTTCCGCCATGAGCGCGGTGTTGAAATTGGACACGCCGATATGGCGCACCTTGCCTGCCCGCTTCACCTCGTTGAGCGCGCCGATTTGCTCGGCCAGGGGCACGGCATCGTTCGGCCAATGAAGGAGCAGCAGGTCGACATAGTCGGTCTTCAACTTTTTCAGGCTCTCCTCCACCGAAGCGATGAAGGCGGCGTGGGTGTAGTTCTCGACCCAGACCTTGGTGGTGAGGAAGATTTCGCCGCGGGCGACACCGGATGCGGCAAGCCCCTCCCCCACCTCCGCTTCGTTGCCATAGATCTGCGCGGTATCGACATGGCGATAGCCGAGGTCGAGGACATGCTTGACCATGCGCGCGGTGTCGTCGCCCGGCATCCGGAACGTACCAAAGCCGAGTGCCGGAATGCTGGCCCCATTGGCCGGGACCGCGGGCGCATGGATTGTCTGAGTTGCCATCTGTGTTCTCCTTTTCAGATGTGTCAGGTGTCACGCTGCGCCGGTTTTCTGAGCGCCGGCGCTGTTGAGATGTGGCAGGACGTCGGTTGCCAACTCGTCGATCACCTCGGGCACGGGACGGCGAGACAGGCGCAGCAGGACGGCAAGGTGATCGCCCCCCACGCCCTGCAGCCGTGCCATGTGATCCAGGAACGCATGGCGCCCCAGACGCGCGGCGAACCGGCGCGGGGTCACGCCCTCATCGGGATCGTCCGCGAGATCGAGACGGAAGGCGCTGATGAAGGCGCCCCGTCCCTGTCCGGCAGCAGATCGCAGGGAGCGGAAATCGGCCGCCTTTGCCACCATCATCGGGTGGCGCAGCGGCAAGACGACCGCCGCCGTGCCCAATACCACATTCTTCATCGCTCCGGCGAGATAGCCGAGATTGACGAAAGGGTCGTAGACTGAGCCGGCATCGCCGAAGTGGCGCGGGTCGAAGACCGGAACATCGCGCAGCCAGAGCGCTGCAAACCGGGCCTCGTCGATTTGACGAACATGTTCGGGATAATGGCTCAGGTCGGGGACGCCATAGGGACGCCCCTCCTGCTGCCGGCGGGCATCCCCCGCCGGCGACCCGTCATGGTCGAGCGGCAACTCGATGCCGGGCGTGATCTGACCAGGCCTGGCAATCAGATCGAGGGCATTGTCCTGGACGAGGGACATCTTCACCATCCCTCACTCGAAATGTGCCGTCGCGTAGCTGGTGCGGCTGTCGAGCACGCCGCTCCAGTAGGTTAGAATCAGGGCGCCCACGACCATGATCGCGCCGACCCAGGGGGTTGCGCCGAGCCCGAAGCCGGGGGCTTCGACCACGATGCCGCCGAGCCAGGCTCCGGCCGCGATGCCGAGGTTGAAGGCGGCGATATTGAGCGCCGATGCGGTGTCAACAGCCCCGGGACGGTGCTCCCTGGCCAGTTCCACGACGTAGAGCTGCAGGCCGGGCACGTTCGCGAACTGAAGGAAGCCAAGGAGGGCGAGGGTCACCAGAGCGGCGATCGGGTTTACCGCGGTAAAGCTGAAGATCACCAGGACGACAGCCTGGGCCAGGAACAGGCCCGTCAGCGCCTTCACCGGGTTCGTGTTGGCGATCTTGCCGCCCGAGAGGTTGCCCACGGCAATGGCCGCGCCATAAAGCACCAGGATCAGGCTGACCGAAGAGGTCGAAAAACCGGTGATCTGTTCGAGGATCGGCGACAGATAGGTAAAGGTCACGAAGGTGCCCCCGTAGCCGAGTGCCGTCATTGCGAAGACCAGCAGCAACCGTCCTGAGCCCAACACACGGATCTGGTCCATGATCGTCGCAGGAGGCGCCTTGGCGATCTTGCCGGGCAGCAGCACGGCAATACCGAGCAGAGCGACCGCTCCAAGAAGTGCCACGGCCCAGAAGGTGGCGCGCCAGTCGAAGATCTGACCGATAAAGGTACCCAGCGGAACACCGGTCACAATGGCGACGGTCAATCCCATGAACATCAGAGCGATGGCGGACGCGCGGCGATCCTCTGGCACGAGATCCGCCGCAATCGTGGAACCGACCGAAAAGAAGACGCCATGTGCGAAGGCCGCAAAGATGCGTCCGGTCAGGAGCAACCCGTAGGTCGGGCTCGCCGCGGCAAGGATATTGCCGGCGATGAAGAGCAGCATCAGCAGGATAAGGAGCGGCTTGCGCTCCATCCGACCGGTCAGCGCGGTCAGGATCGGCGCGCCGAAGGTCACGCCGAGGGCGTAGATGGAAACGATCAACCCGGCCGCAGGCAGGGAAATGGAGAAGTCGTCCGCAACGATCGGCAAGAGGCCGACACTGACGAACTCTGTCGTTCCGATCGCGTAGGCCGCGATCGTCAGGGCAAAGAGGGCGATGGGCATTGAACATCCTTTCTCCGACGGAGCTTTTGCCCCCCGGAATGAAGCGGGTCAGATTCGGGTTTCGTACTGGCCGCAACATGCGCCCTCTCTATTCGTGAAAATAGATACACGACTGTCAAAGATGCCGTGAAATAAATTCACATACCGTGCCGCTCGTCGGGGGTACACACTCCAACGGCCCGGCAGTTGAGCATCTGCATGTCGAAGGATCATTGGTCCGCGAAAGTCAGCGCGGTAGCCTCTACCCCCCATGTTAACCCGCCCGAGCACCGCTGCTGGCATGACGACGCGTTCGGCATGGCTGCCTGGCGCACAGACCGAGGCCAGGCGGTCCCCGGGCACGAAACCATCGATACTATTCCCCGGGGCGCGCCGCATGGCACCGCAGTTATTTCGGCACTCCACCATGGGAGCGAAGCGGCGCCTCCGACCTTCTGCGATGAAGGTACGACGAAACCTTGACCGTGGAAAATTGGGCACGATAATCGATCTTGCAATGAACTTGGCTCATAGGTGAGCGAGATGGATTACCGCAGCGGTGAAATGAATGTCTTCGTCGCCGTCGCCGAGGCCGGCAGCTTCTCCGCTGCCGGGCGCAAGGTCGGGCTGACGCCATCGGCGATCAGCAAACTCATCGCCCGCGTCGAAGAACGTCTCGGCACGCAGCTTTTTGCACGCTCGACCCGTATGCTGCAATTGACTCCCGAAGGGGCGCTCTACCTGGACCGGATACGCCGCATCCTGGCCGAGATTGATGAAACGGAACGCCTGATCTCCAACGGGGCCGGAGCCGTCCCCAAAGGTCGGCTCAGAATCAGCGCCTCGGTTGGCTTCGGGGAATGCTGCATCCTACCGCTCGCTCCGCGGTTTCTGGCGCTCTATCCACAAGTTGAACTCGACATCTCATT
Source organism: Paenirhodobacter huangdaonensis (assembly GCF_004022465.1). Classification (NCBI taxonomy): domain Bacteria; kingdom Pseudomonadati; phylum Pseudomonadota; class Alphaproteobacteria; order Rhodobacterales; genus Paenirhodobacter; species Paenirhodobacter huangdaonensis. Next base: position 25,616 of record NZ_SAVA01000019.1, read on the forward strand.
GACCGATGCTGTTATCGATCTGGTCGATGACCGCACGGACATCGCTCTGAGATCCGGCCCCTTGCGGGATTCATCCCTCAAGGCGCGAAAATTGCTCGAATCCGACCGTGTGATCGTGGCGTCCCCCGACTATCTCAGACGTGCCGGAGCCCCCGCCACGCCGCGCGAGCTCGCAGGGCACAATTGTCTGCGCTTCAACTTTCGACGCAGTTTGGACGAATGGCCGTTTCGTGATCCAACCAGCGGAGAGCCCTACACTCTGCCTGTCACCGGAAACTCTTATGGCAACAACGGGGTCATCCTGCGCCAGCTCGCGCTTCAAGGCGTTGGCCTGGCACGTCTCGGTCGCTTTCACGTCGCGGACGACATCGCTTCGGGACGGCTTGTTCCGGTTCTGGCGAGCCACAATGCCGGTGACATCGAAATGATTCATGCAGTCTATGTCGGGCACGAAAATCTTGCGGTGAGAACGCGCGCGTTCATCGACTTTCTGGTCGACGCCATTGGAAAGAGCGGTGCAGGCCGGCAAGGCGAGGCATAGATTCAATCTATCGAATGCGTGACCTGCCCGGCTCTGTTGCACAAATCTCGTGAGGGATTCATCCTGTGAATCCAGCGTGGTAGCTGGACTGCATGAGCCCCCCCCCCGCCTACAAGACCAGAAACTGGCCGGCCTATAACGAAGCGCTCAAGCGGCGTGGCGCGCTGACGATCTGGTCGATCCCGCCATGACTTGAGAGGCCGCACCGGCCGGCAGCCCGACTACAGCGATGCCGCCATACAGACCCGCCTGACCATGAAGGTGCTGTTCAGCATGGCGCTGCGCCAGACGACAGGGTTTGCCGAAAGAGGTGGTTCGGCTGATCTGAACCGGTTCCAGGCGTTTCATAAGTGGTTTTCCGCCTTGGTTACGCCGCCACCGCCTCGGGTATCGGCTGGTTGAAGTAGGCCTGATCGGGGGTTTTCCCGTCAAGCGATGAATGCGGGCGGCGGGTGTTGTAGAAGGCCAGATACCTGCCAATTCCGGCGCGGGCCTCGGACACGCTGGCATAGGCGCGCAGGTAGACTTCCTCGTATTTGATGGTCCGCCAGAGGCGCTCGACGAAGACGTTGTCGCGCCAGCCCCCCTTGCCATCCATGCTGATCTCGATCTCGCGGGCGGCCAGCACCTCGACACCCGTGGCCCGCAGGTAGCGCAACAACCCGGCGTCGTAACTGCCGGAACACTCGCCCCCCGACACGGCGCAGGCCGCCGAAGGACCTCATCCAGGTCAGCATCAGGCGATATCCATGCCGCGTTGTCGGGAAGCTCGCGGTGCCGAGAATGCGATCGCAATGATCGATGACAGCCGCGACATTCAAGTCCTTGTGGGTGTCGACGCCACCAATGACGTGAGTTTCTGCTGGGGGTTCGGCTATCCGATCATCCTTTCCTGCGGCACATGAACATTCTTTGCCCGGAAGGATGCAGGGACAGGACAGTCATGGGACCGGATGGTCATGCCCTTCTTGGGGCACGGCAGCACCTTCGAGGCAAGGCCTCGCCGCAGGGCGTTCCCGGATGATCGGCAGCTTCCGAAGCAGATAGGGGTAGATCTTGTGCCCCGGCGCCAGTTTCGAGGTGTTCGGCCTGCGGTAGAGAGCCTCGATGCCCATGCGTTTCATCAGCGTGGCAACGTGCAGCCGTCCGACCTTGAACCCTACCTGAACGAGCAGTCCCTGCAGCATCCGGCTGCCCGCGAAGGGGACCTCCATGTGTAGTTTGTCGATCCGATGCATCAGCTTCAGATCGGCGTCCGACACCGAGTGGGGCTTGTAGTAGACACTGCCCCGACTGATCCCCAGCACGATGGCCTGGCGGCTGACGCTCAGCTTGGCGGTGGGATCGATCATTTCCTTACGCTCGGCAACAAACCCGCCTTGCCGAGCGCGCCGGACAAAAAATCGTTCTCCAGCGTCAGCTCTCCGATCTTCGCATGCAGGGTCTTCACATCGAGCGCCGGTTCAGCCTCGGCTCTCGGGGCCTCCCCGAACACCCCGGTCGCGCCCTCAAGCAACTGGTCGCGCCACTGCTTGACCTGGTTCGGGTGGACATCAAAATCCTGTGCAAGCTCGATCAGCGTCTTCATGCCCTTGATCGCGGACACTGCCACTTTCGCCTTGAATGCCGAGCTGTGGTTCCGGCGCGGTCGTCTTCCCATGATCTTCTCCTCGCTCGCAGCATCATGCTGCCATTGCGCGGAAAATCCACTTATCCTGGCTGTTCGGATTTCCGCAGCTAGCTCTCTGCAAGGTGGCCCGCCCTCCCTGCACGAGCCTCGGCCTCTAGCCTGTTCACCAGATCGACGACATTGAAGAACTTGCCCCGGGCACCGTTACGGATGACCGCGCGCGCGATAGCCACAGAGATATGGGGCTTGCCGGTCCTGGCGCGCCACCGCTTCCCCGGCCATCTCGCGGCGTTGAGATGGCCGCGTCATTTTTTTCCTGGAGCCTCCTTCAGCAGGTCGGCCTGCACGCTGAGGTCCGCATACATCCGCTTCAGCCGCCGGTTCTCCTCTTCGATGACCTTCATCTGGCTGATCATGGACGCGCCCATCCCGCCATACTTCGCCCGCCGCTTGTAAAACGACGCGCTGCTCATCCCATGTGCTCGGCACAGCTCCGCTACCGGCATCCCGCCTGCCGCAGGATCGCAAGGATCTGCGCCTCAGTGTATCTGCTTGTCTTCATTCTGAATCTCCTCATTCATCTTGCCGAGAAAATTCTGCTTATGCAGCGCCTTACTTCCGGGGGGGGATTCCCGGAGGGCGGCGCCCTCTCTGGGGTCGTCTCCCTGACATGGCGAAGATCTGGACGCCCGGCCCGCGATACTGCCGCATCCCCTCGGCTAGGGGCGACGCGGCTTGCCCATCGGGGCGGTTCTGGCTACCCCAAGGAAGAGGATCGGGGGCGGGCCATGCTAAAACAGATCGACACACGCCAGTTGCGGGTTCTTCAGGTGCTGCTGGAGGAATGCAGCGTGACCCGAGCGGCGAAGATCCTCGATCAGTCGCAACCGCATGTCAGCCTGACGCTGCGCAAGCTGCGCGAGATCACCGGCGATCCGATCCTGGTGCGCAGCGGATCGAAGCTGGTGCCGACCGAACGCGGGCTGGGGATGCTGGCGCATGTGCGGGCGGTTCTGGGCGGGATCGACCGGATCGTCGGTAGCCCTGAGGTCTTCGATCCCGGCGCGTCAGCGGCGACCTTCCGGCTGGCTTCGGCCGATTGCATGGAGGCGATCTTTCTGCCGCCACTGTTGCAGCGGCTGCGCGAGCAGGCACCCGGCGCGCGGGTGGTGGTGCGCGGCATCGACGCCAGTTTCGATTATGCCGAGGCGCTGGAGCGCGACGAGATCGACGCCGTGATCTGCAATTGGCCGGGGGCGCCGGGGCATCTTAAGACGGCGCATCTGATGACCGAGGATATCGTCTGTCTGATGGGGCCGCAGCACCCGCTTGCGGGGCGCGACCGGCTGAGCGTCGAGGAGTATCTGAGCGCCGATCACATCGCCCCCGTGGCCCGCTCGCGCGCCGATCCGGGGCCGATCGATCTGCAGCTGGCGGAACACGGATTGCGCCGCGACATTCAAGTCATGGTGGCGGAATTCAACCTGATCCCGCATATTCTTCTGGCGTCTGACGTGATTTTCACCTCGAGTGCTCGTTTTGCAGGCTATTTTGAATCTCTTATGCCGCTGCGCAGCGTCAGCGCGCCAGAGATGTTCGGCGGGCTGAAATTCTTTCTGCTCTGGCACGAACGAGCGCAGTCAGATCCCCGCAATATATGGCTTCGCGGCCAGATTACGGCGGTGGCGCGGTCTCTGCCTTCGGTTTCTGGCTGAATGCATCAATATAACAAAACATATATAAACTTCTTAACGACCGGGGAACTGACCCGGCGAAAATCGCATGTTACCGTTCTGGCCCGGGTCGAGCATCGGCCCCTGCCATCCCATCCCGGACGGCGGTCCTCGAAAGCCGGAACGACCATGTCGCACTCGACACTGAACTCGACGCTTGTCTCGACCGAAGAAGAACGGGCCGGCCGCTGGTCGGGCCGCAACACCGACAAGGATCGGCTGCGCAGCGAGATCTGGGAACGGCTGGAGCGGAGCGGGCTGAACATCGGCCCGGTCTGGAGCCGGATCTCGAACTGGGTCGGGGCCGAGGCCGCGGCGAAGCGGCTCTCCGAGCTGCCGATCTGGAAGAACGCCTCGGTGGTGAAATGCAATCCCGACCCGCCGCAGATCCCGGTGCGGCTGCGCGCGCTCTATGACGGCAAGCTGGTCTATATGCCGGTGCCGGAATTCGGCACGGGCGAGCTGCCTTGGGTTCTGCTCGATCCCGAGAAACTCTCGCGCGAGGGAGTGCAGTTCGAGATGGCGGCCACCTCGCAAGGGGCGGTGAACGTCGGACAGAAGCTGGGGTTCGAAGACATGATGCCGCTCGATCTGGCGGTGTGCGGCTGCGTGGCGGTGACGCGCGCGGGCGGGCGCACCGGCAAGGGCGGCGGTTTCGCCGATCTAGAGCTCGGTCTCTTCCGCGATCTGGGCAAGATCACCGAGACGACGCCGATCGTGACCACGGTGCATTCCAGCATGGTGGTCGAGGACGAGCGCCTGCCGATCATGGCGCATGACTCGCTGCTGAACTGGATCGTCACCGAAAACGAGGTGATCGAAGCCACGCCCTCGGGGCATCAGCCGGGCGGCGTGGTCTGGGATCTGGTCCAACCCGACCAGTTCGAGGACATCTGGTTCCTCAAGGCGCTAAAGCAAAAGATCCTGGCAGCCAGGGATATGGCGGCGCGGGGCTAGGCCCCGCGGGAAGAGGATGACACCGGGGATCGCGGCGGCAGTCGGGGTTCGCGAACAGGCGGATCGGGGGGGACCGCCGCAAGACAAGATCGGATAATCAGATAACCGTCGTCAGGACGGCACCCCAACAGATGGAGTCATCATGCCTGCCACAGTTCTTTCGCGCCGCGGTCTGCTCGGGACCGGCGCTGCCGCACTTGCCGCCTCGGTTCTGCCCGTCCGCCTCGCGCGGGCCGAAACCCCCGTTGTGATCGGCGCGATCTATGTCGGGCCGCGCGACGATTACGGCTGGAGCCAGTCCCATGCCGCGGCGATGGATATCCTGCGCCAGGTGCCCGGCGTGACCGTCGTCGAGGAGGAGAACGTCCCCGAGACCAATGCCGTCGGTCAAACGATGGAGTCGATGATCAATCTGGAGGGTGCGAACCTGATCCTTGCAACCTCGTTCGGATATTACAATCCCTTCGTAATCGACGCGGCCAGGAAATACCCGGCGGTCCAGTTCCGCCATTGCGCGCCGCTGTGGAACCCGGAAACCGACCCCAAGAACGCGGGCAGCTATTTCAGCTATCTCAATCAGGCGCATTACGTGAATGGCGTGGCCGCGGGGCTGTCGAGCCCGACGGGCAAGCTCGGCTTCGTCGCGGCCAAGCCGGTGCAGACGGTGCTGTCGAACGTCAACTCCTTCCTGCTGGGGGCGCGCTCGGTGAACCCGGCGGCGACTGCGCAGGTGATCTTCACCGGCGAATGGTCGATGCCCGTGCGCGAGGCCGAGGCGACCAACGCGCTGATCGACGCGGGCTGCGATGTGGTCGGTTGCCATGTGGACAGCCCCAAGGTGGTGATCGAGACGGCCGAGGTCCGGGGCGTCAAGACCTGCGGCCACAACGCCAATTGCGCGCCGCTCGCACCCAAGGGCTTCATCACCGGGGCGGAAAGCAAGTGGGAGACGGTCTACAAGACCTATGCCGCCGCGATCGCCGCGGGCGAGGCGCCGCCGAACCTGATCTCGGGCGGCTACAACAACGACATGCTGCGCAACACCGCCTATGGCGCGGGCGCGACCCCCGCGGCGCAGGCCGCCGCCGATGCCGCGATCGCCGCGCTGAAGGAGGGCAAGCCGATCTATGTCGGGCCGCTCAAGGACAACACCGGCAAGCTGGTGATTGAGGGCACGCTGGACAACTACGCCCCCGAGCTGGAGAAGATGGACTATCTGCTTGATGGCGTGATCGGTTCGACGACCTGAGCCGGGGGCGGATCGACCCCAGATCGGGGGCCGATCCCCTGCCCGGGCCCGGCCAGCGCGCCGAACCCGGTTTCGTTTCACCTCCGCCCATGTCAGCGTGCCCACGCAAGGAGCTCGCAGCCCCATGTCCCTCGCCTCCCCCCGTCAGATGCAGGCCCGACCGCTGCACTGGATGCAGAACATCCGCCTAATCGAGGCGACGGTGATCCCGCTTGGCGCGCTGATCGCCGCGATGCTGGTGTTCTCGGTCTTCCTGCTGGTCCTCGGCAAATCGCCGGTGACCTTTTTCGAGCTGATCTGGAAGGGCGGTTTTGCCTCGTGGTTCTCGATCCAGAACGCGCTGCAACGGGCCGCGCCGCTGATCCTGACCGGCCTGGCCTTCGCGGTTCCGGCGCGGATTGGGTTGACACTGCTCGGGGCCGAGGGGGCGCTGGTGCTGGGCGGGCTCGCCGCGGCGGTGATCGCCATTCCGATGCGGCAATGGTCGCTCGACCCCTGGGTGATCTGGCCGGTCATGGCGCTGGCCGCGATGCTGGTCGGCGCGGTCTGGATGGGGCTGCCCGGCTGGCTGAAACATGCGCGGGGCGTAAACGAGACGATCTCGTCGCTGCTGCTGACCTATATCGCGATCGCGATTGCCAGCTTCCTGATCGAAGGTCCGTTCCGCGACCCGGGCTCGGCCAACAAACCCTCGACCATGCCGCTCGGGCCCGATCTGCGGATCGGGGGGATGTTCGGCAGCTCGGTCCATTGGGGGCTGGCGGCGGGGCTGGTTCTGGCGGTGGCGCTATGGCTGCTGATGGCGCGCTCGCGCTTCGGTTTCGCGGCGCGGATGACCGGGGAAAATTTGCGGGCCGCGCGGGGCCAGGGGCTGCCGGTGGGGGCGCTCTCGGTCGCCTGCTGCGCGATCGCGGGCGCCTGCGCGGGGCTTGCGGGCTTCTACGAGGTCGGCGCGGTGCATGGACAGGCCAATGCCTCGCTGGCGGCGGGGTATGGGTTCACCGGCATCCTCGTCGCGTTTCTGGCGCGGCAGAACCCGCTTGCCGTGGTGCCCGTCGCCATCTTCTTCGGGGCGCTCGATGCCTCGGGCGGGCTCGTGCAGCGGCGGATGGAGATGTCGGATGCCACCATGCTGGTTCTGCGCGGCGTCATCTTTCTGGTGCTGCTGGTCAGCGACACCCTCTATGGCCGATTGCCGTTTCTGGACTACCACCGCGGAGGGGCACGGACATGACCCAGACAGATGCTCTAATCGTGTTTTACGCGATGATCGGCGGGGCGATCCGGGTCTCGACCCCATTCCTCTTCGTGTCGCTCGGAGAATGCCTGACCGAGAAGTCGGGGCGCATCAACCTCGGGCTCGAGGGGAACCTGATCCTCGGCGCGATGGTGGCCTATGCGATCTCCTACAACACCCGATCGCCCTGGCTCGGGGTGCTGGCAGCGGGGGGGGCAGGGCTCGTGCTCGGGGCGGCGCATGGCTGGATCTGCAAGCTGCCCAAGGTCAACGACATCGCCGTGGGCCTGGCCTTCATGAGCCTCGGCACCGGCCTCGCCTTCTTCTTCGGCAAGCCCTACATCCAGCCCTCGGCTCCGCGTCTGGCCTCGCTGCAGCTGGGTGCGTGGTCGCAAAGCGCGCAGGTCCGTCAGGCGTTGCAGGTGAACCCGCTGTTCTTCATCGGCATCCTTCTGGCGATCGCGCTGTGGTGGATGCTGCACAACACGCGCGCGGGGCTGACCGCGCGGATGGTGGGGGATTCCGCGGCCTCGGCGCGGGCGATGGGGGTGAACGTCGACCGCGTACGGCTGGTGGCGACGGCGGGCGGCGGTTTTCTCGCGGGGATCGGCGGCGCGTTCCTGTCACTCTCCTATCCCGGCAGCTGGAGCGAGGGGCTGTCCTCGGGCCAGGGGCTGATGGCGGTGGCGCTGGTGATCTTCGCGCGCTGGAACCCGCTGCGCTGCGTGCTGGCGGCGCTGCTCTTCGGGGCAGCGGGGGCGCTCGGGCCCGCGCTGCAGGCGATCGGGATCAGCGCGGGCTATCACTTCTTCAACGCCGCACCCTATATCCTGACGCTGGGCATCATGATCGCCTCGGCGCGCTCGAAGGCGGCTGCGCAGGAAGCGCCGCGCGAGCTGTCGATCGTCAAATAGGAGAGCATCATGACCCTGCCCGCCACCCGCCCCGCCGATCGTCGCGCGCCGACCCTGGCCACCGAGGGCATCACCAAGACCTTCGGCACGATGCGCGCGCTCGACGACGTGTCAGTGCAGGTGGGCGCGGGGTCCTTCCATGCGCTGTTGGGCGAGAATGGCGCGGGCAAGTCGACGCTGGTCAAATGCATCATGGGGTTCTACGCGGCGGATGCGGGCTCGGTCCGTCTCGATGGCGCGCGTCTGTCGCTGCACGGCCCGCGCGAGGCGCAGGCGCATGGCATCGGCATGGTCTATCAGCATTTCACCCTGGTGCCCTGTCTGACGGCGGCCGAGAATCTGGTGATCGCGCGCTCGGATGCGCGCGCGGTGCTGAACTGGCGCACCGAGAAGCGCGGGCTCGAGGCCTTCATGGGCCGGATGCCGTTTCGCGTGCCGCTCGAGCGCCCGGTCGCCGAGATGTCCGCGGGCGAGAAGCAGAAGCTCGAGATCCTCAAGCTGCTCTATCTCGATCAGCGGTTCCTGATCCTGGACGAGCCGACCTCGGTGATGACGCCCGCAGAAGCCGACGAGGTGCTGAGCCTGCTGCGCGGCATGACCGAGCGCGACGAGATAACGGTGCTGATGATCTCGCACAAGTTCCGCGAGGTGAAGGCGTTTTGCGACAGCTTCACGGTGCTGCGGCGCGGGCAGGTCACGGGATCCGGCGATGCCCGGACGACCCCGGTCGCCGAGATGAGCCGGATGATGATCGGCGAGGCCGAGTTGCGCGAGCGCGCGCCTCGGCGGGCCCAGCCCAGGCGGCCCCCGAGGCTGATGCTCGAAGCGGTCGGGGCCGAGGACGAGGCCGGGCGGCGCATCGTGGACGGGGTGTCGCTGGAGATCCGGCCGGGCGAGATCCTGGGGATCGCGGGCGTCTCGGGCAACGGGCAGACTGCGCTGGTCGAGCTGCTCTCGGGGCAGCGCCCGTTTGCACAGGGCCGCTTGCGGATCGACGGGGCGCCGTTCACCCCGCGCCGCGCCGATTATGACCGCTACAAGGTCTTCGGCCTGCCCGAAGAGCCGTTGCGCAATGCCGCGGCGCCGCGGATGAGCGTGGCCGAGAACATCGCCTTTCGCACCTTCGATAAGCCCTCGCTGGCCGGGCGCTTCGGCTTCGTCTCGCCCGCCCGGGTGCGCACGCAGGGCGAGGCGCTGATCCGGCGCTACAACATCAAAACCGCCTCGCCCGACGCGCCGATCGAGATGCTCTCGGGCGGCAACGTGCAGCGCGCCGTCCTCGCGCGGGAATTGTCGGGCGAGGTCGAGGTGCTGATCGTCGCCAACCCCTGCTTCGGCCTCGATTTCGCCTCGGTCGCCGAGATCCGCGCGCAGATCATGGAACAGCGCAACCGGGGGGCGGCGGTTCTGCTGCTGAGCGAGGATCTGGACGAGATCCTGGAACTCGCCGACCGGGTGGCGGTAATGTCGCAGGGCAGGCTCGGCCCCCCGATGCCCGTCGATGCCACCAGCCGTGCCGAGATCGGCCGCCAGATGGGCGGACAGCGGGACGCGGGCCGGGACACGGGCGACGAGAAATCCATAATCTGAGGTGGCCCACTTCTCGATGGAAAACCCGGCTCAGTTCTTGACAGAGATGGCGTTGATGCTGTGACCGCGCCCCGACGACATCGGTGTGCCAAGGTGGATCTGCGAGGATCCACAAAGGAGGACGGTCATGTCGGAGATTGTCACGGTCGGGCTCGAGGTGGCGAAGAACGTGTTTCAGGCGCATGGGGCGGATGCCTCCGGACGCGCGGTGGTGCGCAAGAAGCTGAGGCGGGACCAGGTTCTGGCGTTCTTCGGTCAGCTGCAGCCCTGCGTCGTTGCCATGAAAGCCTGCGGTGGCGCCGATTCCGGGGCCGCGAGATCGGCAAACTGGGCCATGAGGTGCGGCTGATCCCGCCGTCTTACATCAAGCCCTTCGTCACGCGGGGAAAGACCGACGCCGCGGATGCCGAGGCGCTCTGTACCGCCGTGGCCCAGCCGTCGATGCGCTTCGTGCCGGTCAAGACCGAAGTGCAACAAGCGGTGCTGATGAGCCACCGGGCACGGGATTTCCTCGTCCGGCAGTTGACCCAGCTTGCCAACGCGATCCGCGCCCATCTTGGGGAATTCGGCCTCGTAGTGCCGAGGGGCGTCCACAACATGAGCCGTCTCGTTGCTGAGGCGAAGGCGGCGGATCTGCCGCCCGAGGCGCGAATCCCCCTCGATCTTCTGGTTGGCCAGTTTGCCGCCACGAAGGTGCGCATCGACGCCATCACCGCCGATTTGCGCCGCGCCGCGGAGCAGGACGAGACGGCGCGGCAGCTGCAAACGATGCCGGGCATTGGCCCCATCACCGCTAGCATCCTTGCCGCCACGCTGCCGGAAGTGTCGGCCTTCCGCTCGGCCCGCGATCTGTCGGCATGGCTGGGCCTGACGCCAAAACCGCATTCGAGTGGAGGAAAGGAACGGCTGGGGGCGGTCTCGAAGATGGGCAACCGATACATCCGGCGGCTGCTCTATCTCGGCGCGATGGGGGTGATTTCCACCCGCAAGCGCTCTGACCCCGGCGAGGACTGGCTGGGACCGCATGCTGGGGAAGAAGCCGCTGAAGATCGTGGCCATCGCGCTGGCCAACCGCATGGCGCGACAGATCTGGGCGATGCTGAGAACTGGTGAGACCTGGCGGGCGGCGTGACGGCGTTGAATTCCGGGCCACGCGCGGCCTGATCGAAATGGCGAGGGCAAAGTGAGATGATGGCAGTCTGACGGACAAGAGGCCGGGACACCCCGTTCGGACCGGAGCGCAATCAAGCGCGGGCCATTGATGGGGATCCAAACCTCACGCAGACGTTCATCAGGGCGCGCGGGCACACCGCAGACGAGACGCCGAATACATGGCCGCACCCGACCAGTCGCCGAAGATCACCAAACCCCTTGTCACGCGGGAGCCATCCATACATGGTCCGAGCCCACTGGCGAACGGGATGGTCGCCAGCCTGCTGCGTCTGGCCGGGCTGGATTGGCCCGTTCCTGACCACTCCACGCTGTGCCGCAGGCAGAAGACCCTCGAAGTCCAGATCTCGTATCGCCGCGCTGCCGGGGCGCTGCACCTGCTGGTGGACACTGAGCCATGGCGCCGCCACTGGTCCGAGGCCCATGGCGAAGGGCATCCAGTTCCTCGGCGAATGAGATGGGACCGTGGCCCCAGTGGCGCCGCGTAAGCCCATCGAATGAATGGCAGCCCGCAAGCACGGCGTGCAGGGCCGCCGCCAATGGCGCAAGGTTCATCTGGCCATGGATACCGCCACGTCCGACATCCGTGCCGCCGAATTCACCCCCAGCCGGGAAGGCGACAGCCCGGTCTTGCCGGAGCTGCTCGACCAGATCCCCCGGGGCGAAGACATCGGCACCGTGACCGCCGATGGCGCCTACGACACGCGCCGCTGCCACACGGCAATCCTGGAGCGCGACGCGAGTCCGATCGTCCCGATCCGCAAGAACGGTCGGTTGTGGAAGGAAGACTGCCCGGCCGCGATCGCCAGAAACGAAACTCTGCGGGCGACCCGGCCCCCTGGCCGGGCATTCTGGAAGCGCTGGACCGGATCCCATGTCCGAAGCCGGATCGAGGCGAAGATGCGCTGCCTCAAGTCCTTCGGCGAGCGGATCGCAGCGAGAGACCCTGACCGCCAATCCGCCGAAATACATATCCGCATCCTTCGCAGGTTCATTCGAACCGGTGGCATTCACCTGCTCAGTGATGAACAGATTCAACGCTCTCGCCACCGCGGAGATCGTTCGCGTGGCGTGAGGTCAGCGGGAAAAGCGGCTATCACGGCTAAAGCGAGAGTTCCGCAACAACGCCCCATAACCATGTGGTTAAGTCATGCTCCCCCCAAACCTGCGCCTGCGCCATCTGCGCTGCTTCTTCGAGACTGCCCGCTTCGGCAGCCTCTCTGCCGCGGCGGAGGCGCTGCATGTCAGCCAGCCCGCCGCCTCGAAGACGATCGGAGATCCTCGGCGCCGCGATCTTCGACCGTGGCGGACGGCGCCTCACGCTCCCCCCCGGCGGGGCGCCTCTTCCAGAGCCACGCCGGCGCCGCGATCGCCGAGCTCGAACGCGCGCAGGATCTGCTGCGCGCCCCGGTGACACCACGCCGCAAGCTTGCTCTCGGCGCGCTGCCGACCGCGGCGACGGGCCTCCTGCCCCGCGCCGCGCTGCACTTTCAGGCGGAGCGCCCAGATTGCACGCGGCGCATCTCGACCGGACCGAACTGGCTCCTCCTCTCGCATCTGCGCGAGGATGCGCTCGATCTCGTCGTTGACCGGATACCGCCCGCCGGCAATTTCGAGGGGCCGAGCTTTCGTCAGCTCTACTGGGAGCGCGTCGCGCCGGTCACGCGCCCGGGTCATCCGCTCGCCCATCCCGACTGGGCGCCGGCCGAGCTTTTGCATTACCCCCTGATGCTGCCGCCGAAGGGCGCGGTGATCGCCGCCTCGGTGCGCGCGTGGCTCCATGCCGAGGGGCTCGGCGATCCGATCCCCACCTATGAAAACGTCTCGCTCGCCTTCGGGCGCGGCGTGGTGCGGCGCTCCGACGCGATCTGGTTCATCTCCGAGGGCGTGGTGCGCCCCGAGATCGAGGCCGGGCTGCTGAGCGTTCTGCCGGTGCAGAACGCCCTGCTCGGCGGCCCGGTCGGGATCTCGCTGCGCCGCGACACCCCGCCCGGCGCCGATCTCGCGGCACTGATCGAGGCGATCGCGGAAAGCGCGCGGGACGGAACCGTCTGACATCAGAACGGCAGCCCGACGTAGTTCTCCGCCAGCTCGCGCCGGGCGGTCTCGGACCGGGCGAGATGGTCGAGCGCGGCGCGGCGCATCTGTGCGGCAAAGCTGTCCTCGTCGTCGAAACGGTGCAGCATCGTCGTCATCTGCCAGGAGAAGCGCATCGCCTGCCAGATCCGCGCGAGCGCACGCTGCGAATAGCCGTCGATCCCGGCCTCCTTGCCATGCTTAAGCGCGTCGATCAGCGCCTGATGCAGGTAGAAGACGTCGGACACGGCGAGGTTGAGCCCCTTCGCCCCGGTCGGCGGCACGATATGGGCGGCATCGCCCACGAGGAACAGCCGGCCCCAGCGCAGCGGCTCGGAGACGAAGCTGCGCAGCGGCGCGATCGATTTCTCGATCGCCGGCCCGGTGACGAGCCTTGCTGCGGCCTCGGCGGGGAGGCGGCGGCGGAACTCGGCCCAGAAGCGCTCGTCCGGCCAGTCCTCGACCCGGTCGGTGAGCGGCACCTGCACGTAACAGCGCACGAGATTGGCATTGCGCATCGAGGCGAGCGCGAAACCGTGCGGCGAGCTTGCGTAGATCAGCTCGTCCTGCACCGGCGGGGTCTTCGACAGGATGCCGAGCCAGCCAAAGGGATAGACCCGCTCGAACTCGCGCCGTTTCCCGGCCGGGATGGTGCGGCGCGACACACCGTGGAAGCCGTCGCAGCCCGCGACATAGGCGCAGCGCAGCCGGTGGCGGGTGCCGTTCAGCGTGTAGTCGACGGCGGCCTGCGCGCCATCGAGATCGTGAATCGTCACCTCCTCGACGCCGTGGATGATCCGGGTGCCGAGTGCGTCCTGCGCCTCGTAAAGGTCATGCGTGACCTCGGTCTGGCCATAGATCATCACCCGCTTGCCGGTGAGCGCGTGGAAATCGATATGCACCAGGCGGTCGGCATCGCTGAGCCAGGTGCCATCATGCACGAAGCCCTCGGCCTCCATCCGCGCTCCCACCCCCGCCTCGCGCAGCACCTCGACCGTGCCCCATTCGAGCACCCCCGCCCGGATCCGCGAGAGCACGTGCTCGCGGCTCGAGCGCTCAAGGATGATCGTCTCGATCCCCGAGCGGTTCAG